>NZ_CAWNIB010000260.1:0-19887 GCF_963874405.1 Vibrio sp. V08_P9A1T1 | reverse complement strand
TGTAAAAAGCTAGTCGAAATATTTATCCACCGATTGATATTTATGTAGTGGGTAACACTAGGAATTTACAATTAATTAGCACAGAGGTTATGGAAGTGTTAAACAAAAAGAGTTTGTTAAGCAACATTGGCGTGCAAGTCGTCATTGCAATGATCATTGGTACTGCCGTTGGTGCCATGATGGGACACGATGCGGCCGTCTTTTCGCCACTGGGTGTCATTTTTATCAACCTAATTAAGATGCTGGTGATCCCACTGGTGGCCGTTGCGCTCATTTCCGGTGCTGCGGGCCTTGGTAATAGCCACGCGGCGGGTAAAGTCGGTTTTGTCACACTCAGCTTTTTTGCGGTCACTTCCGCACTCGCCGTAACGCTGGCACTGGTAATGGGCGAAGTCTTCCAACCGGGTATCGGCGTCGATATTTCGGGCGTTGAAGGTATGTTTTCTGCCGAATACGCAGCAAAAGGTGAACTACCTACTTTTTGGGCAACCATTACGGGTATGATCCCAACCAACGTTTTCCAATCACTGAATAATGCCAACATTCTACAAATCCTTGTTTTTTGCTTGTTCTTTGGCATTGCCATTTCTAAACAGAGCAAAGAAAAACGTGACCCGATCATCAATGGTGTAAACACCATTGTTGATGCCATGGTGTGGATGATCAACAAAGTGATGATCATCGCGCCTATCGGTGTATTCGGTTTGATGGCTGAAGCCGTCGGCACGTTTGGTTTTGGTGCACTGATGGTGGTGTTTAAACTCTTTTTGGTTTATGTCGCGGCCATTTTAATTTTCGGCTTTATTGCTTACCCGCTGATGATTCAGGTCTTAACCAAAACGTCGGCTAAGAAATTTATCCTTGCGATGAAAAAGCCTCAAGCCGTAGCCCTTTCAACCGCGTCATCAATGGCGACACTCCCTGTCACTATGGATACCGTAGAACACGACCTTGGCGTACGCAACTCAACGGCCGCCTTTGTTCTGCCGTTAGGTGCCACCATCAACATGTCTGGCAACGCCATCTATTACGGTTTAGTTGCGATTTTCTTCGCACAGCTATTCAATATTGATCTCTCGATGGGCGCTTACATTGCCATCATCGTAACAGCGACACTGGGCGCCGTCGGTCAGGCAGGTGTTCCTGGTCCTTCTTTCCTTGTAGTGGCCGTTTTGCTAGCGGCTGGAATTCCAATTGAAGGTTTGCCACTACTGTTCGCCCTAGACCGTATCTTCGACATGATCCGTACCGCGCTCAACATCACAGGGGATGCCGCGTGTGCCGTTATTGTTGATGCTTTGATTGAAGAAGAAGCCACTGAGGCCTCATTGGAGCAGCAAAAAGCCTAACTCATCACAGAGCATCATTGATCCAATACAAGCCGCATCCTATGCGGCTTTCTTTTTGCATCGCAATTTGCAAAAAAAACAGTTCTCATACTAAAGTTAATCATTAAAGCGCCCTGTGACTGACGATAAAGTTGGCATTGCGATTGCTATAATAAACGACACCTCTTTCGTGCCACATAGCAGCGGCAAACTTTTGGCGTTAGCACGAATCGACTTGGAGTATGAGTAATGGATATTCATCGTGATACTTATTATGGTTTGATTCACCACGGGATCCGAGAATTGGTTATCGATCGGATTGGCCATTTCAGTGAATTTGAATACCACCAATATCTAGGCTTAATTACTGGCAAAGATTCCTGTTTTTCAATGACAGATGAAGAATTGCAGATAGCTGTCGCCAATTTAAAAAGTGAAGGCTATTTAGAAGATATGAAACGAGCAATACCACAACTTGAAACCAGCGGCTGGGAACGCTGATCCATTTCTAGTTAATTTGTTTCGAATTGTCTCTTTCTATTTAGCTCTGACACGGTTTTGGTTAGACTGTGCGCAACGTTTAAATCGGAAGCATAAATACGAATGAAGCAACTTATTGATTTTATACCACTTATCATCTTTTTTGCCCTTTTCAAGATGTACGACATCTATGTCGCCACAGGGGCACTTATCGTGGCCAGTGCGGTACAGATTGCCCTGACCTACGCACTGTATAAGAAAGTTGAAAAAATGCAGATCATCACGTTTTTGATGGTGACTATCTTCGGTGGTATGACGATTTTCTTTCACGATGACAATTTCATTAAATGGAAAGTCACCATTGTTTACGTTGTGTTTGCCTTGGGCTTGACCATCAGCCACATCATGGGCAAATCAGCCATTAAAGGAATGCTTGGCAAAGAGCTAACCTTACCTGAACACGTATGGGCAAAAATCAACTGGGCGTGGGTTTTCTTTTTCAGCGTTTGCGCTGTACTAAACATCTACATTGCATATCAACTACCATTGGATGTTTGGGTCAACTTCAAAGTATTTGGCTTATTAGCCGCAACTTTTGTTTATACCTTATTAACGGGCGTTTTTATCTACAAACACCTGCCAAAAGAGAAGCAAGTTTCCGAGAGCAAACCCTCCTCGCACGAGCACTGATTGCACTAACCTTCTCGCTAGGATTCATTCAGAGGACTCTTTGAGTGCAAAACAGGCTGTCTTTGGTATAATCCGTTCCTATTTTTCAGCGACCACTTTGGTCGCTGTTTTGTTGTTGTGGATGTCGAAAAATGAATCAGGAAAATAGCGCCCCAAGAGGCCAATTATTGCTACGCACCTTAGCCATGCCAGCAGATACTAACGCCAACGGTGACATTTTCGGCGGTTGGATCATGTCTCAACTCGACTTGGCTGGCGCAATTTTAGCCAAAGAGATCTCATTTGGCCGCGTTGTCACTGTGTCTGTTTCTAGCATTACGTTTAAAAAACCCGTCAAGGTAGGTGATGTGGTGTGTTGTTATGGTGAATGCACCAAAATTGGCCGCACTTCAATGTCCGTCAATCTTGAAGTATGGGTAAAACCCATCAAATACGACAGCGTAGGAGATCGTTTCCAAGTATGTGAAGCAACCTTCAATTATGTCGCCATTGATACCGATGGCCGCCCTCGACCGATTAAGCCTAGCAACTGATCACAGAAATTCAGTTTGGTTGCTTTCAATACGCGCCAGTTTCAGTACAGTAAGGCCTCGACTTCATTATCAAACAATAAGGATATCAATATGTGGTACGTTATTTTCTCTCAAGACGTAGAAAACTCGTTGGAAAAACGCATGAGTGTCCGGCCACAACATTTAGAGCGCTTACAAACCTTGCAAGATGAAGGTCGTCTATTAACCGCAGGGCCAATGCCAGCAATTGATTCGGAGAATCCAGCAGAAGCTGGGTTTACGGGGTCAACGGTCATCGCTGAGTTTGATTCTTTAAGACAAGCTCAAGCATGGGCGGATGCCGATCCTTATGTTGCTGCCGGTGTGTATCAACATGTTATCGTTAAACCCTTCAAGAAAGTGTTTTAAGATGAAAGTCATTCTCTGTGCTCTGTTTACAACGCTGGTACTGGTGGGTTGTAGCTCGAATGGTGATCAGCAAAAATATTTGGAAGCCGTAGCCAGTAATCGCGCGAATGTGATTAGCGCTGAGTTACCCTTAGAGTTTGGTCCTTTGTCCGTGATGCGTGCCAGTGCTAAAGGCAGTACGGTGGAAATTATGATGATTTACAATGAGGGTCAAAAAGGAGCAAAGCCGATTGATCAAGTGGTGAAAACCAGCATCAATACCTACTGCTCGGATTCAACCACACGCGCTAACCTCGACCTCGGCTTAACTTATCGAATTAAAATGCGCAATACGCGGGGCCAACTTGTTGTGGACCAATTCATTAGTAAAGCAACTTGTTCGGCACAATAGTCCTCCCCTTATTAGTGATGACCACTCATCAACCACTTTATTCGGAAAAAACAGAGGCTTCATTTGAGGCCTCTGTCAAGATTAATGTGGCTTAACTTTGCTGGGGTTTAAGCTCTTTGCGCAGCGCTTTAGCTGCTGACACTAAGTTGGTCAGTGCTGCCTCCACTTCATTCCAATTGCGCGTTTTTAAGCCGCAATCAGGGTTAACCCATAATCTCTCTGCTGGAATTTTTTCCGCCGCTTTACGCAACAAACCTTCAATCCACTCTTGAGAGGGAATGTTTGGCGAGTGAATATCGTACACACCTGGGCCAATTTCATTCGGGTAGTTAAACTCTTCAAACGCTTTGAGCAGTTCCATATTCGAGCGAGAAGTTTCAATCGTAATCACATCGGCATCCAGTGCCGCTACTGAGTCAATGATTTCATTAAATTCGCTGTAACACATGTGAGTGTGGATCTGCGTTTCGGGTTTCGCACTCGCCGCCGCAATTTTAAATGCCTCAACCGCCCACGCCAGATATGCTTGATGGTCACGCTTCTTCAATGGCAACCCTTCACGAATCGCAGGTTCATCAATTTGGATGATGTTAATGCCCGCTTGCTGCAGGTCTGCCACTTCATCACGCAAAGCAAAAGCCAACTGCTGAGTGATGGTTTGACGAGAAACATCTTCACGAGGAAACGTCCAGCATAAAATCGTTACAGGCCCAGTCAACATTCCTTTCATTTGCTTCGCAGTCAATGATTGAGCATAAGTAGACCACTCCACCGTAATCGGTTTTTCACGTTCTATATCGGCCACCACGATAGCCGGTTTTACGCAGCGTGAGCCGTAGCTTTGCACCCAGCCAAATTGCGTAGTCTGGAAACCGGCTAAGTTTTCGGCAAAGTACTCCACCATGTCGTTACGCTCAGCTTCACCGTGCACTAACACGTCGAGATCAAGTGCCTCTTGACGTTTTACTGCATCGGCAATGTGCCCTTTCAATGCATTGATATAATCAGCGTGTGCCAGTTTACCTTGGCGGTAAGCACTGCGCTGATGGCGGATCTCACTCGTTTGAGGGAATGAGCCTATGGTTGTCGTTGGCAAAAATGGCAACCCTAACACTTCAGCTTGGTGATGAGCGCGCTCTGAATAAGGTGCACTGCGCTCAGAGAGTGCCGCCGTTATGCTGTTGACTCTCGCCTGTACATGCGGTTTATTAACGTGAGTTGCCGTTTTACGTGCAAGTATCGGTTGGCTATAAGTTTCACAGGCCAGAATCGCCGCGTCATCACCGTCCAGTGCCTTACCAAATAAAGCAACTTCTGTCACTTTTTGTTTGGCAAATGCAAACCAACTTTGTACTTCATCACTGAGCTGCTGCTCAAGATCTAAATCGACCGGGCTATGCAAGAGTGAACACGAGCTCGCAATCCACAGACGATCCCCCAGTTGCTGCTTCACTGGCTGTAAACGAGCCAATAACGTCGCAAGATCGGCGCGCCACACATTGCGTCCATTGACCACACCTGCCGAAAGTACCCAATTTTTTGGCAATTTCTCTAGTACCGCGTTCAATTGATCGGCAGAAGCGGAGAGATCGATGTGCAATCCATTTACTGGTAGCTCAATGATTTTATCGAGCGTATCAAGCACCGAATCAAAATAAGTAGTCAGTAACAGTTTTACATCACCAGCGATCACTTGATAAGCCAACTTAAATGCATCTTGCCACTTTGATTCTAGCTCTAACGCTAAAATAGGCTCATCGATTTGTACCCATTCCACTCCTTGTTTAGCAAGCTTAGCTAAAATTGCTTGATAAGCGGTCAATAAACGAGGCAGTAAGGTCAGGCGATCAAATCCCTCTTCGACCTCTTTACCCAAGTAGAGGTAGCTCAGCGGGCCAAGCAGTACAGGCTTAACTTGGTGGCCTGCTTTCGACGCTTCATTGACTTCCTCAAACAGTTGAGGCCAGCTGACTTCGAACGTATCGTCTTGGCTGAACTCCGGCACAAGGTAGTGATAATTGGTATTAAACCATTTAGTCATATCAGAAGCTGCACTTCCGCTACAGCCGCAACCCGCTTGTGATTGACCACGTCCAACGCGAAAGAGTGTATCTAAATCAGGAAAGCCGTTTTTATGACGTTTAGGAACGTGTCCAAGGAGCAATGTGGTTGTGAGTACGTGATCGTACCAAGCGAAATCGCCTACGGTTGAAAAACTCAGACCCGCTTGTTGCTGCTCAGCCCAGTTTTTCTGACGAATGTCATGCCCCACTTGCAATAACTGCGCTTGATCGCTTTCGCCACGCCAATATTTTTCTAACGCAAATTTCAGTTCGCGTTTTTCACCAATGCGTGGATAACCTAAGATGTGAGTCGTCGTTGCCATGTCCCTAGTCCTTTTGCTGTTGATCGTGTCTGATTCTTTATCGCATGAGATAAAGATGTCTGGATGGCTAGACTATCCATCTAAACTGACCCACAGACAAGGTGCAATTATTCAACTTGTTTATTAAAAAAATTCATGTTGATTGCAGAGAGCTTTAATTGACATCAAGATAAATAGACGTCTAGATGTTTACAGCTCCATATTAAAAGCGTAACTTAGCTCAGAACAGCAGAATGGTCACCGTGTTGATGCAACCCACGATATGGTATTAACCAGCGTTCTCTCAAAGGAATGAAGGAAAATAATGGCAATGATTGAACTTAAGCATCTGAAGACTTTAGTTTCTTTAAGGGACAGTGGCTCACTCACCTCAACCGCTACCGCGCTCCATTTGACGCAATCGGCCCTTTCACATCAAATTAAAGATCTCGAAACACGCATTGGCGGGCCACTGTTTCTACGTAAAACTCGCCCAGTGAAATTTACCTCAGAAGGAGAGATCCTACTGAAACTGGCTGACGAGATCCTGCCAAAGCTGGCCAGAGCTGAAAATGATTTAGCCAGTTTGAAAGAAGACGTCAATGGGCGCTTACACATGGCGATTGAATGTCACTCTTGCTTTCAATGGTTGATGCCAGCGCTGCGCGAATACCAGCTTGCTTGGCCAAGTGTGACGTTAGATTTTTCGTCCGGCTTTGGCTTTGAACCTTTACCCGCATTGCTGGCCGGCGAACTTGATTTGGTCATCACTTCCGATATTTTGCCTCGCTCAGAGGTACATTACGAACCACTCTTTGATTTTGAAATGCGCCTTATCACCTCTACAACTCACCCACTTGCAGGAAAATCGGTGATTGAACCAGAGGATCTCTCCTCACAAACGATGCTCACTTACCCCGTACAAAAGCAGCGTTTGGATGTGGTGAAACACTTTCTACAACCTGCTAGTGTTGAACCCGCGAAGTGGAAACAAGCCGACAACACTTTGATGCTAGTACAAATGGTCTCTGCTGGATTAGGTGTGGCAGCATTGCCAAATTGGGCCATCAGCGAGTTCTCTAGGCAGGGGCTTATTACCAGCAAGCCACTAGGGAAAGGTTTATGGCGTCGACTATTTGCCGCAACACGCCACAGCGAAAAAGATCGCCACTATTTACAAGCTTTTTTTGCCACCGCGCGCCAACAATGCAAAAGCCACCTTGACGGGATCAAGATGGCTTAAACTATTCGTCGTGTCGACATGGCTATTTGAATGACAGTGCGGTTGGTTAACTGTCACTGCACGCTGCTTAGCACTAGCGTTGGTTCGCTTTAAATTGGTTGGTCAGTGGGTCGTATTGGTAACCTAAAACATCCAGCTTACCGACTACATTTTCTCTATCCATTTCATACATACTGGCAAGCTCTTCGAAGCTGTCACACTCTAAGCGTAGCTTCTCATTGACGATGCCAAGTAATATATTGCTATCAAAACGGCTGACGTTACTCAAATCCATGGCTCACTCCTATAGCAAAGAGACCACTAAAGACTAGCGGTAAAATTCGCACTAAAGAGTGACCCAGGTCTAGAGATTAAACAAACCTTGAAAACAAATACTGGCTGCCAGCATCAATAACAAGGCTGCCGTTAATTGAATTTTCTCAGCGCTTTTGGCAAACAAGATATGCCAGCACCACACGATAATACCTGCAATCATGAAACCGAATGTCGTTAGTAACGGCAATGTTGCTTGAGCCAACGTTTCGTCATCTAACCCGTACGCGTGCGGCACAACGCATAAAGCGATGCCCATCGAGCAGAGAATGCCCACAACGGGTAGAACTCGATGGAAAGCTTGTAAACGCGAGCGCGCTATCGTTAGTAAAAGGTGCGAGAAACTCGCGCCCAACAAACCAACCAACAGCAACATGGCGATAGAAGCTGACCAATGACCCTGCTCTGATATCTGAATCGCGACATAAGCCAAGGCAAGGCCATTCGCCAAATACAGTGCCCATAACGGGCCTTCATCTCGAGTTTTCTTGGTTTGAACTTGTGAATAGAAATAGAAGATGGAAAAGACGACCAAAAAGGCTTCAATTTTTAGTGAAGCCACTGCCAACCAAAGCACACCAATGGCTGGCAAGACGCGATGAATACGGCCACGTTGTCCAGGACAAATATCCCCTTTGACCAGCACTAACGTCAGTAAGATTTGCGCACCGAGCAGCATGGGTGAAAAAACAGAAAGTAAGGTTTGAATCATAATCTAAACATCATCTGGAAACATCTGGGCGCGATAATAGCAAAGAGTAAGCGCGGATGCCCAGAGAAGGTTACTGACTTTCGGCCAAATACCTCAGCACGTCCGCTTGAGTCAATAAGCCTTTGTAACGAGTGTTATCGACCAGTACCCATGGAAACGCATGTCCTTTTTCGATCAAATTCACCACTTGATTCAGCTCGGTGTACGCGTCAAGCTGAGTGAAATGAAATTTCATGATCTGATTCACGGGCTTACGCCATACAGCCGCTTCACGCGTGGTTTCAAGATCGGTCCCCATGTTCGGCGTCAGATATAAATTGAGTGAGGCCACATCGACGATGCCGACACACTCTCCTTGATTGACGACTGGCAGCACATCAACTTTAGTCGCTTTAATATACTGATAAGCAAGAGAGATTGGCTCACTGGGATCCAAATGTGGTTTCCCCTCTTTGAACAGATTGAGCAAACAGTTGGGCTTTCGCTCTTGTTCCACTTTAGCGCCTGAATACGCAAAACGGTTACGATACTCCTTGGCCCGAACCAGTTCCTTAAGCGGTAGTGGTTTTGAAAAAATATAGCCTTGTATGTAGTCAATGCCCAATGATTTAAGCACCCAAACCTCATGCTCTGTTTCCACCCCTTCAGCAACCACTTTCACGCCGAGTGTGTGCGACAGCTCAGTGATCATTTTAACAATGCTGTACTTATTGCTGTTGACCTGAATGTCTGTGACAAACTCGCGATCTATTTTTAAATAATCAAAATTGCAATCACTGAGGTAGGTAAAAGAGGAATAACCCGTACCAAAATCATCAATCGCAACCGTTACGCCACGCGATCGAAGAGCATTGAGGGCATCAACCTGATGAGATTGACTATCAAAATAGGCGCTTTCGGTTAGCTCAATGGTGACTGATTGAGGCGTATCCGTGTAGCGATCAATGATCTCCATGGTATTGGTTAAAATCTGCGTCGCATCCATTTTGGTATTGAAAGAGCGGTTGATCGTTACCCCAACACCTTGGCCAAACAAGGTTTTTATCTTGGGTAAATCTTGCAAAGACAAGATACTGACACAACGATCAAGCTCGGTAATCAAATCCAGATCTTCCGCGATACCAATCATTTCTTGCGTGGTAAAAGGTAAATCGGGCACAGGCTTAAAACGGCATAACGCTTCGAATTTCGCAATGTTCCATGTTTTAGTATCGACAATCGGTTGGTAGTGTATCTCCAAGTCCTTCTGCGCAATCGCTTTAGCGACTCTGTCTTCCAAGTTTTTTCTACGTTTCACTTGTTGATGTATTTCACTGTGATAGAAACTGATGTTACGCGCTTCCCCTGCATGTTGTTCAAGCATTGCTTGCATCGCATGCGTCACCATTCGAGCTGGCGTTTTTGCATCGAACCCTAAAACAGACACACCAATTCGGCCATTAATAATCGCGGTATGTGAGCTGGATTCGTTCTTTAACTCTTTCATAAAGCGACGGATCGCATGCTGGATGAGACGAAAATCTGTGTTTTTTTGGCACTCTGAACAACTCAAACTCACTAAATAAATATCTTTTCCCACATAGCCCACCAACTTAGCTTCTTTACAGCGCGCCAAAAAACTGGAAAGCATTAAAGTTTCTACATGGTGTCGATCTGATTCAAACGCAGGTTGAAAAGCCAAAACAATTTGTGTTTGGCCTTTGGGGTACTCCATGCAATATGTTTCAAGCAAGGCTTTAAACTTTTGTTCGGTAGGCAGTTGCGTCAAAAGATCGATATCCCCAAGTGCCGTATCGGCTACGCGGTGAAGATTATCGGCTAAATCAAGCGTCATCCCTACAAAGAACACTCGGCCATCTTGCAGTACTATTTTTTGAATAGTTAATTCTTGTGGTGCAACCAGCCCAGATGCCCGACGATTGAGAATGACACCGCTCCAATGATCTTTGGTGTTGATGTCATGCCACATCGATTGGTAAAACTCTTTGGAATGCTTGCCTGCATTAAATAGGTTGGCTTTTAATCCAAGTAGCTCATTTTGTTTGAAACCTGAATGCTGCTCAAAATAGTGGTTACAAGCCAAAACCCGCGTTTGATCGTCGGTTAGGATCAAACCATGATGTGTATTATCAAACACTCCTTCAAAAAGCTTGGCCACCTCTTGCAATGATTCCAGTTTGAGCAGCGGTCGAATCGTACCTTGCAACTGCGTGAGAGAAGTACGCTCGATAAAAATCTCCACATAAGTTAACGCCTGATCCGAAATAACAAGGTTGCAATTTAAAGCATGGTTTTTGCCACTTTCAATCACATACTTGAAGCAGCGCTTCATCTCTGCAGCTTTGCTCGGCGTCATATAGAGCAAGAGTTCTTGGATATTGGCTATCGAAACACTGGAATGAAATAACGCATTCGCCGCTTTCAGATCACAAATAAACTCGGAAGTCGTCAGGTTAAACGACCAATCAATCGCATCATATCGAGCCACTGGCGGTTCTCGAAGCACTGCCTTTTCTCGTAGCTCTTGAGACTTCACCTGTGTCATATAGACTCCAACTCATTCAAATGATTTACCATTAATGGCACAGCATAGAGCAAAACTTAATCACAAGCCGTGAGTTAGCACTAATGATGTAAATGCAGTTGCTTATTTATTATTTTAGGCCAGACAAGCCATATAAAAAACGCCGAACATCAATACACCTCAAAAGGAGTAGCCTAGAACTATCGTAATCGAAAGAAAATAATGGATACAAAATGACCAATTGGTTCATTTTGTAAGCTACTGAAATACATTAACTTGCCTTATCTGATTAATATATATTGTCGATATGATAATTATCATTGATTGACGAGATTCATTAGCCACTATATGGTACCGTTCCCACACCCAAGAGGTGCTGGAAAAACTAATCCGAGGTACTCATGAACAAACCCCTTTTTTCAGTCGCGCTAGGAGCGCTTCTGTTTACATCTTTTCAGTTCAGTGCTTCTGGAACGGAATCTGGAATATCAAACCGTATTATTGGTGGAGAAGCGGCAAATCCAAGCCAATGGCCATATATGGTGGCGCTCACAAAACGTAATGGAAGTAGTGCATTCTGCGGTGGTAGTTTTATCGGCGAACGCTACGTTTTAACTGCCGCACACTGTGTTGACAAAAAAGACCCTGCCACACTCGATGTAATAGTGGGGGCGTTTAATATGGACAACATCAATGCAGCCGAGCGTATCCAAGTAAAACAAATCTATGTCCATGACTCTTATACCTACGCACAAGCTGGAAATGATATTGCGGTACTAGTACTTGAGCACATCCCTGTATTAAATCAATCTAGCCAAATTGCACTATCTGACGATTTTGACGAGCTAAGCAAGGATGATCCACTTACTGTTATCGGTTTTGGTGCTCGTAATGCGAAAACTGGCGATTATCCAAAAATTTTACATCAGGTAAATGTTCCCTTCATGCCAATTGAGGAATGCCGCACTAAAGGTGGTAGTTATACAACACAAGGCAATAACGTATTTTGTGCAGGTGTAGCGGGTAAAGACTCTTGTGATGGTGACAGCGGTGGTCCAATTTTTTTCCAAACCAATAACGGCATAAGACAGATGGGCGTTGTTAGCTGGGGCAGCAGCTGTGCAGAAGCGAATAAGCCTGGCGTGTATACAAAACTCAGTGCTTTCACTGATTGGCTTGCCGATCAGCGTTTAGGCCTTTCATATCGCCAGAAACAAGATCTTGGAATTGTACGTGCTGGTCGAGATTCTCAAAAATTTATATTCACTAATACGAGCTTAAATACATTCAACTTAACCAATCTAATTGTTACAGGTTCAACAGGTACTCAAATTGGTACCATCAACAATACTTGTCCAATAACTCTTGGGGCTAACGATTCTTGCTATGTTGATGTCGAGTATGAAGTGACAACGCTAACACAAGGTCATATCAAACTGTCATTTGACTCAAGTAGCGTAACCAGTGGCCACGTCTATGCTTGGCGTTATTTTGATGCTCTGGCAGCAGCACCAGCAGCAATAGTTAATCTCTTGACCAATTTGCCAACTCATAATACACATGTAAATGATCATGCTTGGGCTGTACAAAGCGACAGTTTGCAAACCCCTACTTTACAGCAAGGGCAAGAGTCGGTTTTAGTGTTAGACAATTTGCCTAAAGGGCGACTCAAGTTTAACTATCAGGTGGTTTCCAACAGCGTTCATGATACTGCTGATGTGTATGTAAATGGTAAGCTCAAAAAGACTTACTACAACGGCTGGAATGGTTCAGAAGTTCTTTCTATGTATGAGGATACAAACAAAGTAAGGATAGTTTACAGACGTTCATACTTTAGTGATGATACTCAGAGCAAAGCTATATTAAACCAATTCAGTTATGACTCACAGCTGTTGGACTCACTTCCACCGATTGATACTCGCTCAAACGGCGGTGGAGGCAGCTTAGGTGGTGCTATTTTAACTGTATTATTCGCTTGTGGTTGGCTGCGTCGTCGTAAGACTCTCTAACCTTAATAGAAGAAAGCGACCTCCGAAGCCGATTTCACACAAGAAATCGGCTTTTTGCTTTTCTTCTGCCACAAATCTGCCTGCCAACCATGGAGCCACGATGCAAGTTGATGATATTTTTAAAGACAGTGGATAAGCAAATCCTTTAAAACTCCATTTATTAATAGTTCTCCTTATAAATAGAACGCAAAGCCAATGTTCCGCTAGATACTACCAGTGCAAGTCGTTATAATGCGCGGCTCATTAATCAGAGGTCAAAATATGCACAGCAACGTCACTCCTATTCATCAATATAAAAAATACTGGGCAGAGTGCTTTGGAACCGCACCTTTCCTGCCAACCAGTAAAAAGGAGATGGATGCCCTAGGATGGGACAGCTGTGACATCGTGATCGTCACGGGTGACGCTTATGTGGATCACCCCAGTTTTGGTATGGCGATCATTGGCCGTTTACTCGAAGCGCAAGGCTTTCGCGTTGGGATCATTGCCCAGCCGCAATGGCAAAATAAAGACGCTTTCATGGCGCTGGGAAAACCTAACCTGTTTTTTGGCATCACGGCCGGAAATATGGATTCGATGATCAACCGCTACACCTCTGACAAAAAATTGCGTCATGATGATGCGTACACACCCAATAATGAAGGTGGCAAACGTCCAGATCGCGCCACACTTGTCTATTCGCAGCGTTGTCGTGAGGCTTATAAAGATGTGCCACTGGTACTCGGTGGTATTGAAGCAAGTTTGCGCCGCGTTGCCCATTATGATTATTGGTCAGACAAAGTGCGCCGTTCTGTGCTGTTTGATGCCAAAGCTGACATACTGCTGTTTGGTAACGCAGAGCGCGCATTGGTTGAAGTAGCGCACCGCTTAGCCAATGGCGATAATATCGCTGATATGACCAATATTCGCGGCACGGCCGTGAACCTGGCCGCTGAGCCTGAGCATTACACCATCATTGACTCATCACGCATTGAGAAACCGGGTAAAGCGTTTGTTCCTGTGAACCCTTACGCGGTGGAAACGCAGTGTGAAACTAATCAAGAAAAAGAAGCCGAAGCGAAGCCAATCACCATTCGTCCTTCTCGCCATGATGCCGCGACAACAGCGGTTCGTTTGCCTGCTTTTGAAAAGCTAAATAATGACCGGATTTTATACGCGCATGCAAGCCGTGTACTGCATTTAGAAACCAACCCCTACTCTGGCCGGGCGCTGATCCAGCGCCATGGCGACCGTGAGTTGTGGGTCAACCAAGCCCCGATCCCACTCACCACAGAAGAGATGGATTACGTGTTTGGCCTGAGCTACGCACGCGTGCCTCACCCTATGTATGGCAAAAGTAAAATTCCTGCTTATGACATGATCAAAACCTCGGTTAATATCATGCGCGGCTGCTTTGGTGGTTGTTCATTCTGCTCGATTACCGAACATGAAGGGCGCATTATCCAAAACCGTTCAAAAGAGTCGATTTTGAATGAGATGGAAGAGATCCGCGATAAAGTTCCCGGCTTTACTGGAACCATTTCGGATTTGGGTGGGCCAACGGCGAACATGTACCGTTTAGGTTGTAGTGATCCTAAAGCTGAGATGAACTGCCGCCGCCCATCGTGTGTTTTCCCCGGAATTTGCCATAAGCTCAATACCGACCACAAACATACGATTGATCTCTATCGTGAAGCGCGCAAAGTCAAAGGCATTAAAAAAGTGATGATCGCCTCTGGTGTGCGTTATGACTTGGCGATTGAATCTCCTGAATATGTACGTGAATTGGTCACGCATCACGTAGGAGGCTATCTCAAGATCGCCCCAGAACATACCGAGAAGAATCCGCTCGATCTGATGATGAAACCGGGCATGGGCACCTATAATCGCTTCAAAGAGATGTTTGAGAAGTACAGCGCTGAAGCAGGTAAGAAACAGTACCTCATCCCGTACTTTATTTCCGCGCATCCCGGTACGGAAGATGAAGATATGCTCAATTTGGCACTGTGGCTAAAATCAAACAATTTTGAGTGTGATCAGGTGCAGAACTTCTATCCATCGCCAATGTGTAATGCAACCGCGATGTATTACTCAGAGACTAACCCGCTCAAACGGGTGAAATACAAAAAACGTGAAGAAGTGACTGTCGCGAAGGGAGAGCGTCAACGCAGGCTGCACAAAGCGCTGTTACGCTATCATGACCCATTAAACTGGCCGATTATCCGTGAAGCCTTGATCAACATGGGTAAAAAGCATTTGATTGGTGATAAACCTAACTGCTTAGTGCCTGCGAATGATGTCGATGCACTCACGCCTGCGCAGCGTCGTAAATCTGGCCGTCACGGAGCGAACCGTTTTGCGACCAAACACACCAAAACTCAGCCGGGCTTTGATGCTCTTAACCCGCGTAAAGAGAGCGCTACTTCACCAAGCAAATCACGCGCTAGCAGCGCGACAGACAACGGTAAGAAAAACCAAGGCGGTGCATCTAAACCTGCACACTCTCGCCCGACAAGTAAAGGCAAACCGTTTGCTCAAACCTCTAAACCAAGAGCGCCACGCGCAGAACAGCGATAATTCCAAAGCCATATGATCAGCACAATAAGGCTCCGAAAGGAGCCTTATTGTTTTTCAAAGAACAGCGTTAGTTTACCGACCTCGATACCAAATTTTTTAATTTTAGTCAGGTTAAACACCCGCTTTTCATCTTGCCGATAAAGCCAGTCGTCAAAGGTAACGGTTAGCGTAGAATCACCATAAGGTAAGGAAAAATCATATTGCCAACGCAAAGCGTTACCCACTTCTTCCCCTTGGGCTTGGCCTAATACATCATCCGCTTGGCCGATATATTTTCCATCAGCAAAACGTTCAATCACCCATACTCTTTGGCTTTTTTCACCATCATCAAAATTGAAGTCTTCAACCAAAGTGAGTTTATTCCCCTCAACTATTCCGTCGATGGCAACCTCGAAACGACGCGTTTGCATCCCCGTATAATCTTGCACCATCCCCCATGCTAACGTTCGACCAGAGAAGTATTCAAATAGATCAAACTTAGGTTGCGTGGATTGGTATTGAGTGAGATCAGCGCTGCACCCCACTAACCAAAGTAGAAGTAACAGATAACTGCGTCTGGCTATCGCTTTCATGGTTGCATTCCTATCAATTGTTTGCGTAAGTGTGGGTATTGCGTCTGTGGCGACAGCCATATCGCGAGAAAGGCATCATTTAACGCTTCGTCGACTACTGTACCAACCTGCGCTTGAACACCGTTCTTTGGATGAAAAATAAAAGCGCCCTGCTGCCCATCGGAGGTGTAAATCAAGCGGTCACCCTCAGTAACGCTGGGAAAAATGGACGATAGGTGCACCAGCCACGGTGCAATTTGTTGCTCGGTTAATTTGAGTTTTTTCCACTGCTCTGCGGTCGATTCCACCAGCTGTTTACTACTGATGTCGCGCTGATATTCAATTTCAAGCGCCAAGGGATGAGGTGATAAATCGCTTCCTTGCTCGTACTGCCCTGAAGGAGTACGCAGCTGCGAGGAATAAATATCTAGCCATAACCAGCTTAAATTCGCTTGGCCAATCACTGGCCAAGTTTGCCACTCGGTCAGTTTATCGTCTGCCACCACCGCAAAAGCGTTATTCACCAAGCTGTGAAAGGCAATCACTATCAGTAACAGGTTGAATTTTCTTAGCCTATTTCTCTTTGCTAACATCATCGCTAAATACCCTAAGTATCAATGCACCGATCATCATCCACTGCAGCCACAAGATGGCCATAGTCAAACCCAATGGCCAATCAAAATGTACAGCGCCTAAACGTTCTGCCGCCCAATAACTTAAACTGCCTAACACGCCGACCATCAAACAAATGAGTTTGGATGGATAACGTTTCATCAGCACCACTAAATGGGAGGCATACCAAGAAAAAGCGCCCCACAACACCATTAACCAAATGGGAAAGTCATTGGTAGCAAAGCGTAATAATCCGAAATACTGATTAAGGGCATCGATAACAATACCCACAATGGTTAAGGCAATTACCCTTTCCAAAGAGTAAGAGAAGTGCCGCAAGGAAAAAATCAATGCGGCTAACATCATGGCCAATGCCAACCACTGCAAACGTTCTGTCCCCAACACAGCAACAAACCAGATCGCTTGAAACCAAAGAGAGACAGCAAACAGCGTTTTCATTACATCGGTCTTTGCAAAGTCATATGTACAGTGCTGATGGATTTTGCTAAAAATCCACCCTCGCAGTAGCAGAAATAGTAACGCCACATACGCGTGAATCGCTCATCATACCCAAGTTGTGAAACCTGATGTTTTGCAAGCTCAAAACGGTGACGCCAATGAGCAAGCGTATGCGCATAGTCAGGACCAAGATCAAACAGGTTGCGAACCACTAAATCACTGTGCTGTGTCGCCGCCGTTGTCAATGCAGTAATTGAGGGTAAAAAACCGCCGGGGAAAATGTATTTCTGAATGAAATCGACATTATTGCTGTAATAATCATAACGTTGATCAGCAATGGTAATGGCTTGAATCGCCATCAAACCATTGGGTTTTAGTAGTGACTGGCACTTTTCAATATAAGAGTCGAGGTACTCTTTACCGACCGCTTCGATCATCTCTATCGAGACTAATTTATCGTACTGACCTTGTAGCAGGCGGTAATCTTGCTTAAGCAAGGTGATTTGACTCTCCAGCCCCTGCCGCTCTATTTGCTGTGCGGTGTAGTAATGCTGCTCTTCAGAAATGGTCGTCGTCGTGACCTGACAGCCGTAAGTTTTGGCCATGTAAATCGCCATCGCACCCCAACCGGTGCCAATCTCAATCACGTGGTCGCTTGCTTTGAGTTGCAACTGCTGGCACAAACGTTCCATTTTATTGATTTGCGCCTGCTCTAACGTTTCATCCGGATGCAGAAACAACGCGCTGGAATAGAGCATATTACTGTCTAAAAAGGTGTGGTAGAGATCATTGCCTAGATCGTAGTGGGCATGAATATTCTCTTTGGCTTTATCGATTGAATTTCGGTTGAGCCAATGGCTGACTTTATAAAAAAGTTTGGTCAACACACTACTGCGAGCTTCAATGCCATCTAATGCACTGACATTACGAGCCATCAGTTCCATTAGGCTGGTCAAATTCGGGCTATCCCACCAACCATCCATGTAAGCTTCACCCGCTGCAATACTACCCCCTTTTAATAAACGAGCATAAAAATGAGGATGATGTATTTCAATCGTTGCATGGGGTTGATGCTCTTTAAGTACACCAAAAGTCTCCTGACTGGACGCGCCTTCATTGGAAAAGGTTTCAATGATGGTTAAAGTGCCGACGTCTAAACGCTGTAGACAGCGAAAAATGAAGCTTCTTGCACTCTTTTGCAACCCTGTCAGTTGCTTGGGCAACGCGAGAGTTTGTGAATTAAGCATTGAGCGTTCTCCTTGTTATTGTTATTTAGACACTGTCTCTGTGTAGATCTTGCGTATTTATGAATGTGGATTGGAGTAGAAAGGTGCTCCTTTAAGCCACAGCTTTAAAGCATGCCAGTAAATACCTATTGTCACTTTTACGGCCATCACGGGTGTTTTGATCAATAACTTGAGTAAATTTTTTGAATTAAATGGTTGTGCCTTCATCGATAAAGTCGCATCGAAAACTTTACCTTCTTTATGGCATTCCAAATGTACACTCAATGACGAACCAAGCGGCTTCAACTTCCAATGATATTGCTGATCAATAGGATTGAAGGGAGAAACATGAAACGCCTTTTGATGACGCCACTGTTGCTGCTCTTCTCCCGCTTGTGCTTTCACCGCGTAGTAGTGCCGTTGATTCCAAGGTGTATTACTCACTTCGGCCAACAAGTATTGCCATTCACCTTGTTGATCATAAAGATAGTAGAAATTAACCGGGCTGAAATAGATTCCTAAATAACGAAGGTGACATACTGCCATCACCTTTCCAGAGCAGCGGTCGCCCGTCAGCTCATGAACTTTATCTTGTATGCACTGTTTTAAATCCCCTTCACCAAGATAATCGGCGCGCTGAAAACGCGCCCAGTGCCACCATTTTTCGCCAAACCCCCAAACTGAATCACTCAGTTGATCCAGTTCATCGAGATCAATACACGGCATAAACAGTGGATAATTGAGCGCATGTTCAATCGGAGTAAAGCGTCGATGACGTACCATGCCAACCATCAAACAACTGTTGGGCTCCGTCTCCATCACGCCGCGCCTTTTAACTGCTGCGCTTGCGCTTCAAGCTGTGTCACCACATCCAGCGCACTGGTCACGCCATCTTCATGAAAACCATTGCGCCAATAAGCGCCACAGTACCAAGTGTTATTCACACCGTTGACTTCAGGCTTGCGTTGCTGAGCCGCGATAGATTGCGTGGTAAATACCGGGTGGTGATAAGTAAACTGTCGTAAAACTTTCTCATCAGCAATGCGGTCACCGCTGTTGAGCGATACACAAAAAGTATGAGCGCCTTTAATATGCTGCAAGATATTCATATTGTAGGTCAGCGCTGGTAAACGCGATTCTTGATCTGGGCTGCCATCAAGCCAATAGTTCCAAGCTGCCCAAGCGGCTTTTCGCTTAGGCAGCAGTGATGTGTCGGTATGTAAAGTGACTTCATTGGCTTGATAGTGCATTACGCCGAGCACTTCTTGCTCAGCCTCTGTCGGTTGCTCTAACATACCTAATGCCTGATCGCTGTGACATGCAAAAATCACATGATCAAAGTGGTGTGATTGCCCATTAACAATGAGCTCGACACCCGCCGAGCTGCGTTTGACTTGTGTAACTGGGCTATCAAGATGAATCTTATCTTTAAAACCTTGCGTCAAGGGTTCGATGTACGCGCGCGATCCGCCTTCAACCACATACCATTGTGGTCGGTTAGTGATCTCT
>NZ_CAWNIB010000259.1:0-19979 GCF_963874405.1 Vibrio sp. V08_P9A1T1 | reverse complement strand
ACACGCTTACCAATCCCCGCAGCTTGAATTCATTATGGATGGATTTAAAGATCCAGCGAAACGCAAAGGGAACTACTCTTCGGCCGTTTATATGGGTATTTTAGGTTTTGGGGTGAACACTCAACGTTTGGCTGAAAAAGGATTACCGATCCCGCGCTGCTGGAATGATTTAACCAAACCTGAATACAAAGGAGAGATTCAAATCTCTGACCCACAAAGTTCAGGAACAGCCTACACCGCATTAGCCACCTTCATTCAACTTTGGGATGAAGATAAAGCCTTTGATTATTTCAAAGCACTCGACAAAAACGTCTCTCAATACACCAAATCAGGTGTTACCCCTTCACGTAACTCAGCGCGTGGTGAAATTGCGATTGGTATTGGTTTTTTGCATGACTACTCACTCGAACAATCGAAAGGAGCACCGCTGGAGCTGATTTCGCCTTGTGAAGGTACAGGTTATGAAATTGGTGGTGTGAGCATTATCAAAGGGTCGCGTAACCTTGATAACGCGAAACGGTTTGTTGACTGGGTCATGTCAAAAGAAGGACAAGAGCTGGCATGGAAAGAAGGTCAATCTTTCCAAATTTTAACTAACACTCAAGCGGAACAATCCCCCAACGCCCTCGACCCTAAAAAGTTAACCTTGATCGATTATGACATGGATACCTATGGGTCCTCTGATGAACGTAAACGATTGATTAATAAGTGGGTTAATGTTGTAAAAATGGGCGAATAGCCAACGCATTCCCTTATCTTAGCCTCGATGGGCAGTGCCTACTGCCCTTTTTATAAAGCCAATACCAGGCTTATCACCGTGTGGCTACAAACAACTTTGGTACAGAAAAATGAATGAATTTACAGCAGGCACTGCACCACATCGGCCGCTAAAAACCTCGCATAGGGACCCAATTTTTTATTGGATCCTGACGTTATTGTGTGCGTTTGTGCTGTTGCCCTCTTTTGCACTTGATTACGGAGTGTTTGATTCAACATCGCAAGAGTTTTATGCCGCTATGGGTTGGAGCCGTGCCAATATTTCTTGGTTATGGTTTGCGCTTCCGGGTGTACTTCTCATTCGCCCTTGCTATGCAGGTAATAAGTACGCCAAACACCGTCACTATTTTGATATCGGTTATTCAGCGGCATGCATGTTTTTCGTGTTGGTCAGCTCTTGGTATACCCAGCAAGGTTTAGGTTATTCAACCATTGCACTATTTATTGCCTTAAGTGCTGTCATGACATTGGCATTGGCTCGTCTTGAGTTTTTGGGCGGTGACAGCTTCGTGATTGGTGCTCTGATCTCGATTATTCTCTTGATCACGATTTTTATTATCTTTCCGAGTATCGCCATCTTTGTACCGATGTTCCAAGATGAAATGGGGAACTTTGTTGCGTGGCAATTCATTGAAATTTTGAGCCGAGCGCAGATCATACAAATTGTTTGGAACTCCGTACTGCTTGGCGTATCTGTGGGTATAGGTGCCACTTTCTTTGGTTTGATCTTTGCTATCTATACCACACGCATTGCCACTCGCTCCGCTTTCATTGCGCGAATTTTTTCTATTCTTCCCATTGTGACTCCCCCTTTTGTCGTTGGGCTTGGGGTGACTTTAATGCTTGGGCGCTCCGGTTATATCACCGAACTCATGGTGGATTGGTTTGGGTTACAACAGACAAACTGGCTGTATGGTTTTACAGGCATTTGGATGGCACAAGTGCTCGCCTTTGCTCCTATGTCATTCATGATTTTAGATGGCGCGATGAAATCCCTACATCCATCACTGGAAGAGGCGTCCTACACACTTCGAGCCAATCGTTATCAAACTTTTTTTAAAATTGTCATGCCATTGCTCAAACCTGCTTTGGCCAACAGTTTCTTAATCATCTTTGTCCAATCACTGGCCGACTTCAGTAACCCGCTTGTACTTGGGGGCAGTTTCGATGTGTTAGCCACTCAGATTTACTTCTACATCGCAGGAGCTCAATTAGATTACGCTTCCGCCAGCACACTTGGGGCCGTCTTGCTGCTATTTTCGTTGGCGATCTTTGTTGTCCAATATCTGTGGATAGGAAAGCGTTCATACGTCACCATTTCCGGCAAATCATATCGTGGCGATGTGCAAGCGCTGCCTACCTTACTTAAACATACGGTTTCGGCACTGCTCTATTTTTGGATGGCATTTAACATCTTGCTTTATGGCAGCATCATCTTCGGCAGCTTCACCGTGAACTGGGGTGTAGATTACAGTTTAACGCTTAAAAACTATATTCATCTGTTTGGCATGGGAATGAGTGAAGGTGCTTGGCCATCACTCATCACGACGATGATTTATGCCGGCGTTGCAGCGCCATTGACCGCCTTCTTTGGTCTGTTGATTGCGTATATCGTTGTCCGTCAGCAATTTTACGGTAAGAAAGTGATTGAGTTTGCAACCATGCTTTGCTTCGCCGTTCCGGGTACCGTGGCGGGGGTATCTTACATTCTTGCATTTAATGATGCGCCTATTTACCTCACCGGTACCGCAGCCATTGTTGTGATTTCCATGGTGATGCGTAACGTGCCAGTAGGTATTCGCGCAGGTATTGCAGGGCTAGGCCAACTTGATAAATCGCTCGATGAAGCGTCACTCAGTTTGCGGGCTAACTCCTTTAAAACCATTACTCATATTCTGTTGCCGTTATTACGACCAGCAATTCTCTCAACACTGATTTACAGCTTTGTTCGAGCAATGACGACCGTCAGCGCCATTATTTTCTTGGTGACACCAGAAACACGGGTGGCAACGTCTTACATTCTGAATCGTGTAGAAGATGGTGAGTATGGCGTTGCGATCGCATATGGCTCGATTTTGATTGTTGTGATGTTGGCTATTATTTTAATTTTTGATTTTATCGTTGGTGAGGCACGTGTTTCTCGTTCTAAAGCCAATAACCAAGAATAACCGTTGGAGATATCACCATGGAAAATGAAAACTTTGTTGTTTTAAAGAATGTCTGCAAGCGTTTTGGCGATAAAACCGTCATTGGTAATTTGGATTTAGAAATCAAAAAAGGCAGCCTTGTAACACTGCTCGGCCCTTCAGGATGTGGAAAAACGACCGTGCTGCGTTTGGTCGCAGGGCTCGAAAAACCAACCAGCGGCCAAATTTTTATTGATGGTGAAGATGTCACGAGCACCTCCATCCAGCAACGTGACATCTGCATGGTGTTTCAATCTTACGCTCTGTTTCCTCACCTTTCTTTACATGACAACGTAGGTTATGGCCTAAGAATGATTGGCTTGAGTAAAGATGAAGTGAAACAGCGAGTGGATGAAGCCTTGAAATTGGTTGATTTAGAAGGCTTTGGGGAACGTTACGTTGACCAAATTTCCGGAGGTCAGCAACAGCGAGTAGCACTCGCTCGCGCGTTGGTGCTTAAGCCTAAGGTATTGCTATTCGATGAGCCGCTCAGTAACTTGGACGCCAATTTAAGACGCAGCATGCGTGAAACTATTCGAGAGTTGCAACAGCGTTTTAATATCACCTCTTTGTATGTGACGCACGATCAGGCGGAGGCCTTTGCCGTTTCTGATACTGTGATTGTGATGAAAGATGGCGACATCATGCAGCAGGGGTCACCAACTCAACTGTATAAGCACCCAACCTCGATGTTCATGGCCAACTTCATGGGCGAAGCCAATATTTTTGAGGGTCAATATGATGGTGAATATTTGATCATCAATGGCTATAAGATCCCCGCTAATGATGACAGTGTCACGGCTTTGCCTGCGGGAAATTATCAAATTGGTGTTCGACCAGAAGCTATTTTGCTCTGCGCGGACGGCGATGCCTGCCAACAGTGTCAAATTACCAGTATTGCTTACATGGGGTCGATGTATGAAGTGTTGGTTAAATGGCACAACAAAGAGCTGTTACTGCAACTCAACTCGTCACAGTTTGACCCCAGTTACGCTGATCACGCTTATCTGACGATCAACCCCGTGGGGTTATTCCTACTACCTGAAGATGCTTAATACTGCCTAGCTTGACCAAACGCCTCCAAACTAATGGAGGCGTTTGTGTCTTAGTGAGAGCAATGAACAACTTAACGAGAGCAATGAAAAAGATCCACCCGCGCAAGTGAGATTGGTTATAATCATCAGCCAGTTAGCACCAAGGCATGAGTTGCGTTATCATCCTTACCTTGGTTTGTCGCCACTAAAAATGGGCGAGTGATGCTCAATCAATGAGTTTAACTTGTCTGTACGGCGCTCTTCTCATCGCACAATTAAGAGACATTTCATGTTACTTCCCACACAAACAAGTTGGGTTATTTTAGCGGGTGGGCAAGCCAGCCGTATGGGTGGACAAGACAAAGGGCTGATTGAACTCAATGGCCAACCTTTGATTCAACATGTCATGAATAAGCTTAAGCCGCAATCTACTAGCCTGACGATTAACGCTAATCGTAACCATGCACAGTATCGTCAGTTTGCGCCTGTCATTTCCGATACCATGGCTGATTATCCCGGTCCACTCGCTGGAATTCAGGCAGGGTTAACCCATGCACAAACCGATTGGGTTGGATTTGTCCCTTGCGATTGCCCGTTGATCAATGACGATCTTGTTGCGCGTTTTTGCCATGCGGTTCAAGACTCGCATGATATTTTAGTCGCCCATGATGGTCACTTCGCTCAACCCGTATTCACCCTTATTCACCAACGTGTGCTGCCAACACTGACTGCATTTTTAGAACGTGGCGAGAGAAAAATCACCCGTCTTTATCAAGAATGCCACACAGATTACGTTGACTTTAGCGACTCGCCAAACTGCTTTTTGAACCTCAACACGCCTCAAGATCTGGCACAATTTGGAACTTTGACATCATGAAATATCAAGCGCCTTCATGCCCTTTGCTTGGTTTTGCGGCCTACTCTGGCACAGGAAAAACAACCCTGCTTGAAGCCTTGTTGCCCAAGTTAAGGGCAGCAGGCCTAACATTAGGCGTACTTAAGCACGCGCACCACGATTTTGATATTGATAAACCAGGTAAAGATAGCCATCGGCTGCGTAAAGCGGGGGCAAGCCAGATGTTAGTTGCATCGCGCTATCGTCATGCCATGATGACTGAGACGCCAGAAGCCGAACCCGATTTCGAATATCTTTTGTCTCGCTTTGATTGCGATAAACTCGACGTAATTTTAGTTGAAGGGTGTAAAAACCTCGCCTTTCCAAAAATTGAATTGCACCGTGCTGAAGTGGGTAAACCTTGGCTATATCCAAATGATGAAAATATCATCGCTATCGCCGCGGATGAAGTTGTGAAAAGTGCTTTACCACAGATGAACATCAATGATCTCGATGCAATCGCGGCGTTTGTGATTGAATATGTACAGCGTTGTAAATGAAATATCCTGCGCTATTTCGGTGGTGAAAGCGTGACAATTATCCCACTTAAAGGCAAAATCTAGCCCATTAGATGTTGGTTAGTCATGTTTAAGCGCTACCAACGCCCCCATTTTCAATCGGTTGATAGTAAGCGATCAGCCTTTGTTTATTTTCCCGAAATTGGGAATGACGATTTTAGAGAGATGATCATGGCTCGCACCATTTTGTACACTTACAAAAATGAAGATAAAACGCTGACTTTTTCTTACGAAAAGCATCACAACATTCAAGAAGCAGTAGCCGAAGCAGAAGGTATTGATATTACTGATTTTTTAAAAATGGAACAGCAGCTGGAAATGATTTCTGACGCAAAAGCGGTACGCAATTACCGCGATAACCACTTTAAAAAGTTAGGTTTTAGCAAGCTAACACTGCAACAAAAAGAAAACGTAGGTGTGGGTAAAAAAGGCGCTAACACCAAATAAACAGAACTTAGGTTAAAGAGTTAACTTTTGACTGATATAAAAAGGGCCCGTTTGATTATAGGCCCTTTTTGTTTGATTTTATGATTTGATATTAAGGAAAGCCGCACCACGTACGCCGCCTGAATCACCATGTTTTGCTTTGATGATCTTCGGACATTTCGCGACAGAAAGCAGGTATTTCGGTACGCGTTTAGGCATCTCTTGGTAGATCAATTCAAAGTTTGATAAACCGCCACCGAGTGCAACAACGTGTGGGTCATTGGCTGTGAAAATGTTGGCAAAACAGATGGCAAGTAGTTCCATAAAGCGCTCAACATGCTCAACGGCTTTCGCTTCACCTGCTTCATTGGCATGAATGATATCAATCGCTTTTTTGTGCTCGCCATAATAGTGCTCGTACAATAGCTCAAAACCGCGGCCAGAGAGATAACTGTCTAAGCATCCTTGTTTGCCACAACCACAGCCGAGCATCGGCGCGTTATCACCAAGATGTAACCATGCATCAAGAGGCAGACGCATATGACCAAACTCCCCTGCGACGTGGTTACGACCAGAGAACACTTTCCCTTCATAGATAAGGCCGCCACCAAAACCTGTGCCGAGAATTAGGCCCATAACCGAAGGCTCATTTTTCAGCTCATCGTCCCATGCTTCAGAAAGCGCAAAGCAGTTTGCATCATTTTCAATCTTCACGCTGCGGCCAATTTTTGCTTCTAAATCAGCACGCAATGGTTTGCCTTTTGCAGCAGGAACGTTGACGGTTAATACCGTAGCATCATCAGCGTCTTCCATACCTGGTAGGCCAAGGCCTATTTTACCTTCCACACCCAATTGCGCGTCATATTTACTCACCAACTGCGCAATGGTTTCAACTAGCAGATTGTAGTCGTTTGTTGGGGTAGGAACGCGCTCCGTTGCTACGCGTTCTAACTTCTCATTAAACGCACCAAACTCAATTTTAGTGCCACCGACATCAAAGCCGTAGTACATGCAATCTCTCCTAAAATTTGCTCATCAATGAGCTAAAAATAAAACTTTGGGCATTATCCACAGAGCTCAGCCTACAATCCGTGACCGAGTACCAATTTATCTGGTCTATAGGTTCGATTGAACAATTACTCATCACCGAATCGATCAACTTTAGAGTCACGTCTCGCTTTGTTGCTGGTCGATGAAACGTTTCAAGACTGGCCTGCTCAAATCATGCTTTAGGCGGGTTTTGCTCAGCAAGTAACTTTCTCGAAACACTTCAAACCATTGGCTTAATAGCAGAGAGGCTTGATGCTCACCCACTTCAGCCAATACCAATGACGCCACTTCAGCCGTTGATAAATGCTGCTCATTATCAGATTTACGCATCATATATTGCGATACGCTTTTAGGTGCGATAGACATCACCGGAAGCGCATCCAAATAAGGTGATTTGCGAAACATTCGTCTTGCCTCGCGCCAGCTTCCATCAAGCAATATCAACAGTGGTTTGCGTTTATCGTGCGCGCTGGGAGGGCTTTGCATTACTCGAGGCTTTTCATCCACATACACTTCGGGAAAAATGACGACTGGTTGATAGGCGGGGTTATTCAACAGTGCTAGCATTTCCGCGTGAGGTTCGGTGCGATTCCACTGATAAACGTAAGTTTCTTTAATCACATCGGCAATTAGTCGACCAGTATTACTGGGTTTAAATACTTCATTTTCAGAAACCAGCAGTAATACTGCGATATCCGTATCCATATCCGGTTGATGGCCGCATAAGCAGTATTACGTGGCGACCTGACAATAGGCGCAACGTTCAACTTTCGCGCCACGAGCTTGAAAAGGTTTGGTCGATAACGCTAAGCGATGTTGGAACAAATGGTTAAATGCGTGGATTCTCATAAATCAGGGCGGCAAGCTGGAAAGTGCTGCCGATTGTACTTACAGTACAAGCAGATTCCTAGCACAAGACCATTGAAGATGAGCCATTAAGTATGAACCTGAACCCTGAATTGATCCGTTTGAGCATATTTTTCGCTGTATTTATGCTTTGTGCGCTGTGGGAATGGTCTTGCCCACGTAAAACACTCACCCAAAGTAAAGCCACTCGCTGGCTGAATAATTTAGGTTTGGTTGGTTTAAATAGCGTGTGCTTATCGCTATTGATGCCAGTGTTAGCCATTGAAGCGGCTTATTGGGCGCAGCAAGACTCGATTGGCCTTTTTAATTGGGTGGATTTACCACAAGTGGCTGAAATTGCGCTGTCAGTTATTATTCTTGATGGCGTGATTTACGCCCAGCATGTGCTTTTTCACTTCTCTCCTTGGTTATGGCGTTTACATCGCATGCACCACGCTGATCAAGATATTGATGTGACCACTGGCTCGCGGTTTCACCCACTTGAGATGATCCTCTCTTTGTGGATCAAAATCACTTGCGTGATCATTTTGGGTGTCAGCCCATTCGCGGTATTGATATTTGAGGTGGTGCTCAATGCGAGCGCGATGTTTAACCACAGTAACGCAAAATTACCGTTGAAAATGGACCGTTGGCTTCGCTGGTTGGTGGTGACACCTGACATGCATCGGGTGCATCATTCTGTCATTGTGCGAGAAACTCACTCCAATTTTGGTTTTTTCTTGTCATGTTGGGATCGGCTATTTCGTACTTATCGTGCGCAGCCAGAATTGGGCCATAAGCAGGTCATTATCGGCCTACCACTCTTTCGAGAGAAGCGTGAGCAGTGGTTGGATAAAATGCTTACCCAACCATTTAGAAAAAAGTGACAACGTCATGAAAATACAGGAATTCGCACTGGATAAGCTAGTTGAGCGTATATTTATGCAACATAGCCTGCTGTTCACCCGCAACTTCAGCCACCTGCTCTGAACTTTCGACCATGGCTTCAAGCTGTAATTTGGTTTGCTCACCTTGCGATGAAACTTGGCTGATAGATTGGCTTACATCGGCCGTCGCTCGCTCTTGCTCTTCTGTTGCAACGCTTATCTGCTCAACTCGAGCACGAATCTGTTCCACTGCTTTTTCTATCTGCTCAAATGTTGTTTTGACTTCTTGACTCGATTGCAGCGCATTACTCATCTCTTGACGCGAATCCGATACCGCTTGACGAGAGCGCTGCGTTGCATTGGTGAGTTCATTCATCATGTCCCGGATATTGGTGGTTTGCTGTGATGTATCGCTGGCTAATTTGCGTACTTCATCGGCTACAACCGCAAAACCGCGCCCTTGTTCGCCAGCTCTTGCCGCTTCAATCGCGGCGTTCAACGCCAGTAAGTTGGTACTGTCAGCAATACCGCTGATCATATCCACCATCTCGCGAATTTTCTTCACGCGCTGGTCAAGCTCGTGCATTGCTTCATCGTTTAAATGCAGTGTATTTTCAAGAGATTCCAAGCGAACACGGTTTTGTTCCACTACTTTCACCCCTTGCGTAGAAAACTGGCTGGCAGCCACTGATTCTTCATAAGATTCACTGGTCACAAGCGCGATATTCCGAATCGCCGATTCCAACTCACTCACGGTGGAAACCATGTTAACCAACGAATCATTTTGTGCGGCTAAACTGCGGTTGGATTTATCGGCTGCATCGTGACTGGTTTCGGCATTTTGGTAGAGCATTTCACAATTGCGCGTTACGGTAGAAATTGAATATTTTGTTGATTCAATAACTTGGTTTAGTTGTAGAGCAACTTCTTTAAATTCACTCGGGCCAATCAAGCGAGCGGGTTGAGAAAAATCGTGTTGAGTTAATAATGCAAGCTTGGCCAATAAGTTATTCAGCCCCAGCTTTAGCCAGTGGCGTAACCCTAGCCATGCAAGTAAAACCAAAGCGACCAGAATAATGCCGCCAGTATATTGTACTTGCTTAACCATTAGCATTGCGTCATGAACCACGTTCTCACTATGTTTGATCAACTCACTTGCGGTGGCAGAAATCGTATTTAGCAGTGCTACCGTGTCTTTGGCTAGCTGCGCAGCTTGTGCCATTTCTTGTCGCTGCTGCTGTGCTTGCTCAATTTTATTTAAGATCAGTGCTAAAATGCCATGCTCAACAAAACCCGCTTTAACCATTTCATAAGGTGCCGTCAGGCTTGCAAACTCCATAACATCAGGATGCCACTCTTTGAAATCATCAAAGGCTAGCTCAATTCCCGCCATGCGATTACGGATTTCTTTAAATTGCACTTTGGCCTGTTCAGGATCGTTTTGCATCATTAACAGTAAGAAGGTACTTTCCATCGAACTTGCACTGGCAATAAAGCGGTTAGCCGCATCCATCGATTCCGGGTTATCTAATGCGAGAAATGAACTGATCCGGTTCATCTCCGGTCCAATGGAGCTTAATCCGTAACGAAACGCGGTGGCGGCGTTATCGATAGCATTCTGCTGTTCAAGCAAAGAGGCCTGCGTTGATAAAATAGAATAGGTGAGCTGCTGAAATGCCGCACTTTTGCTGCGTAACGACACTTGATGATCTTGAGTAATCGCGTTACCGATACGAGTAGCGATGGAGAAAAGCTGGTCAGTAAGTTGGTCCGTCTGCTGGTTTAACTGGCTTAATTGCTGGTTTACCGCTTCTAATTCTGCCGATTCCGTTGTGCGAATGCCATCGCCGAGAGATTGTACTTGTTCTAATATATTTTGCGTCAACCTTGCATTATTTAATGCCAAAGGTAGTGTTTGTTCAGACAATCCAGAAAACTGTAGCCCTACCTTATCGATGCTTTTTAAACTGGTGATGGATAAAAGGACCACCAGTAACGTCATCGTGATGAAAATGGCACTGATGGTTTGAATCAACGACAGTGAATGTCGATTATTTATTGAGGAATTCATGATAAATGCAACTAAGTGATTAGAGAATGTGTTAAGGCTCAACCATAGTAGGAATGCAATATTTCAAAAATGTTTCAGTTACATTTCATTGGGATGATAAATGATTAAAAGTCCAATACTCTTCGCATTATCAATAACTAGTGTGCTAACGGGTTGCGTAGGATCGCCTATTTCGTCCAATTCTGGCCCTACTTATGTTACTCAAGAAGAGATTCTGTCAATTGTCCAAGATAAAGACGATGGATTAGGCACGGTTTTTCAGCGCTGGCAAGGAGTGCCGTACCGATTAGGTGGTGAAACGTTGAATGGAGTCGACTGCTCAGCATTTGTGCAAATAGCGTTTAAAGATGTATGGCAGATCCCTCTACCACGAACTACACGCTCACAGAGTCAAACGGGTTTTGAGGTAAATTATCAAAATGCGCAGCGCGGGGATTTGGTCTTTTTTAGAACATCAAGGACGAGCAATCATGTTGGAGTCTATCTAGGAGACAAAAAATTTATGCACGCCTCTACGTCTAAAGGTGTGATGATCTCAAGAATCGATAACCCCTATTGGGCTTCTAAATTCTGGCAATTTAGGCGGATTATAAGCCCGCCTAACTCTGATTAGTCATACTTCAATTAGTCGTACTTCGCAACGGCAGTATCGAACAGATTCTTCACTAAGGCGATGTATTCATCAAGAAAAAGGATCTGTTCGTTGGTCGCAGGTTTACTCCAAACACCCGCCAATACTTCACCAAGATCTTCCACTACAGAATCGGCTTCTTTGAGCAACTGGAATCGAACACTGGAATGTAGCTCAGGGTTTTGTTCAAAAATAGCCATGATGTTGCTTGAAACCATGTCGGTCACAACATCTTCTACACTTTCAGCGCCAATATCTCCGCCTGATGTGAACACATCCATATTAAAAGAGAGATGCTCTATCAGAGCCAAATAACCATCGGTTTCTACAACCACTTTAATTCTCCGCTTTACCGCTAAATTGCTAGTAATCACTGTACCTTCAATAATACTAAGCCATGTCAGCCCATTTTCACAGATTTGATAGTTTAGACGTTCAAATTTCCCGCGATTTCTTGATAAGCATCTATTTCACGAGCATTTATTTTCCCCAAAGTAGGATACGCCATCCTATAAATTGGGTTACTAGCACCTAAGCAAGATCAACTTATGGAAAATATAGCGTTATTTTTAATACTATTTCTGTATTCGCATCTGCAAATTCTTGCACTTAATCACATTTATGAGCATTGGTGCTCCCTCAAAAGGAAAGTGGCTAAATTATGTGTCACGCACTTCTGAAATATTCGTAACCATGACCTAAACTACGAATTATTAAGTAAATCAAGGCAGAGGTCGTTATGTGGCAAACTCTCATTCAGCAGTTATCCGATACGCTCATGTTTGAATTTAACCCTGTTGAAAAAGAAAAAGTCAGCGGTGGTGACATTAGTGATTGCTACATGATCAGCGATGGCGAGCAACGCTATTTTGTTAAAGTAAACACACGAGACTTCTTAGCTAAGTTTGAGATTGAGGGTGAAAACCTACGTTCGCTTCGTGAAACGTCAACAGTACAGGTTCCCGAGCTAGTGATGATTGGAACCAGTAAAAATCATGCTTTCATTGTTCTAAACTATCTACCAACCAAACCCCTAGATAACGCGACGAACAGCTATGAGTTCGGTGTACAACTGGCCAAACTGCATCAATGGGGAGAACAAAAAGAGTATGGGTTTGATGCAGACAATTATATTGGTTCCACTTTGCAGCCAAATCCGTGGGACAAAAAATGGGGTCGTTTTTTTGCGGAACAACGTATCGGCTGGCAATTGCAATTGTTACGTGAAAAAGGGATTGAACTGTTCAATATCGGCGAGTTGGTCGACGTTGTCCAATCTCGCTTAGCTAACCATAGCCCTCGCCCATCTCTGCTGCATGGAGATTTGTGGCATGGGAATGTGGCAAACTCGGTATTTGGTCCAATTTGCTACGATCCTGCTTGTTATTGGGGTGATCGTGAATGCGATATCGCAATGACAGAGTTATTTGAAGGTTTTCAACCTGAGTTTTACCAAGGCTATGAGAGTATCTTACCTTTGAGTTTGGACTATGTGGAACGTAAGAATATTTATAACCTCTATCATGTCCTCAATCACTACAATCAATTTGGTGGCCACTATCTGGTCGAAGCGGAAAGTTTGATCAAGAAAATCCTCTCCTTTTAACGGTGTAAACAACCGAGCTGTATAGACAACAAATGAGCCTTAATAAATGGCTCTTTTGTTGTTTTATGGGCCAATTCAAAGTTTGAACTTAATTTGCCGCTTAAAGGAACTTAGCGACTTAGTATTAAGGTATCTCCAAGGATGTAAGGAAAGAGATATGAAAAATTATACGGAAAGAATGGTCAACTGCCCTCACTGCGGTCATTCCATTAGGATCACCCTAGATGCATCAAATGGTAGCCAAGAGTTTTATGACGATTGCCCCGCCTGTTGCCATGCGATTCATCTCAATATGATGGTTGATGAACGTTTAGACAAAATAGAGTTGTTTGTTGATGCCGATGATGAACAAATCTTTTAAAAGTGAGCGCTTGGCAAGCGCTCTTCTTAATGGTTACGTGCAACACGCCAAGCCCCCCTATCTAGCCTAATCAAGCTTTGTCTGAAATAGATTTCACCACATACAGCGCGACGAACAACCTTCCCAATAAACATTAGGTAATTTCATCAGTTTTTCATGGAGCTTAGTGTGACATTTCTTTATCATCCATGCCTACGCGATAAGTTGATTATTGGTCGCGATTTTTGCTTGTCCTTCCTCTGGAGATATTTGTGCATCGTTATAAACAAGAAGCTTCAAATTTAATCAAATTGGCAACACCTGTGTTGATTGCCTCTATTGCTCAAACTGGAATGGGCTTTGTAGATACCGTCATGGCAGGTGGTGTGAGTGCGATTGATATGGCTGCGGTATCGATCGCGGCGAGTATTTGGCTACCTTCGATTCTGTTTGGTGTTGGGTTGTTAATGGCGTTGGTTCCTGTTGTAGCGCAACTCAACGGATCAGGGCGGCAAAAGAAGATTCCTTTTGAAATCCAACAAGGCGCAGCGCTAGCGTTGTTTGTCTCTATCCCCATTATTGGTGTTCTTTTTCAAACTCAATGGATTTTGGGGTGGATGGATATTGAGCCGTTGATGGCTGAAAAAACTAACGGGTACATGTACGCCGTGATGTTTGCCGTACCTTCTTATTTACTATTTCAAGCATTGCGCAGTTTCACGGATGGTATCTCACTGACGAAACCCGCTATGGTGATTGGTTTCGCGGGCTTATTAGTTAACATTCCACTTAACTGGATTTTCGTATACGGAAAATTTGGCGCACCAGAGCTAGGCGGTGTAGGTTGTGGTGTGGCGACGGCAATTGTCTATTGGTTGATGTTTTTTATGCTGCTGTTTTATGTCGTCACTTCTAAACGCATGGCGCACATTAATATCTTTGGTGAATTCCATAAACCACAATTGAAAGCGCAAATTCGCTTATTCAAGCTTGGTTTTCCTGTGGCGGCAGCGATATTTTTTGAAGTTACTCTATTTGCTGTGGTCGCATTGTTGGTCGCTCCACTCGGTTCATTGGTGGTGGCGGCTCACCAAGTCGCTTTGAATTTCTCATCATTAATTTTTATGTTACCGATGAGTATCGGCGCGGCAGTGAGCATCCGTGTTGGCCATAAGCTGGGCGAGAAAAATATTGAAGGGGCAACCATCGCTTCGCAGGTTGGCTTGTTAGTCGGTTTATCTACTGCAATTATCACGGCGACGTTAACGGTTCTATTTCGTGAATATGTGGCTTTGCTTTATACGGAAAACCAAGCCGTTGTAGCCATGGCAATGCAGTTGCTTGTTTTTGCGGCTATTTATCAATGTATGGATGCGATTCAAGTCGTTGCAGCAGGAGCGCTACGTGGTTATAAAGACATGACGGCTATTTTTAATCGTACCTTTATCGCTTATTGGATGATTGGCTTGCCAACCGGCTATGTATTAGCAATGACAGATTTCATTGTCGAACCTATGGGTGCCAGTGGGTTCTGGATAGGATTTATCGTTGGCTTATCTTCTGCTGCTTTAATGCTGGGTATCCGCTTACACTGGATGCATCAACAAGCCGATAGCGTGCAACTCGATTTTGCATCGAAATAACAGCTTGATTCTCTGAATTTCAACGTGGCGAAAAGGCGTTGCGATGAAATAATAAGGTCAGACATTGTCTGGCCTTATTTATATTGCTGGCCTTTCTCTCATAAAACGTGCAAATCTTGGTTTCCCTTCTGCAGTGAGATCATTAAAACGAAAAGTAATAATGGATCCGATCTTTGGCGGATTATTTCTGATCTCATCAGAAAAACCGCTGCCGATATAGAACTCAACACCGTTTTCTAAGCGCACTAGCACTGATCCCATCATACCTTGATACTTGCCAGAACCCAGTTTATAACCAATGACCGTAGCTTCAGCATCTTGGTGTTTTTTAAGCTTAAGTAAATCGTTACTGCGGCCGGCTTGGTAATGGGCATTAATTTTTCGCAGCATCACCCCTTCACCCTGCCCATCACTTACGTTGTCTAAATACCCAAGCAGCTCTTTTTCTGAGTGAATTGGTGAATGTTCAATATAGGTAATGTGCGGAGCATTCATGAGTGAGGATAAGTGGATGAGATTGCGGTATCGCTTTTGGTAGTCACCGATCGCTTCGGGCATATCAAACAGCATAAAGCGGATGCTTTGCCACGCTTCATCGGTTGGTATGGTATCCAATACCGTTTGTTGAACGTGATGAAACTGACCTCGTCCAGCCCAGAGCTCTCCTTCTAATGCCTTATTAGGTAATGGTGCAGTAAACCAAGCAGGCGCATTGATCTTATTACCATTACGCGTATGAAGATATTGTCCATTCCAGATGGCGCGAATTCCATCCAGTTTTTCACTTTTCCAGTACTCAGCAACATCAATGCCATGTTGGTAACTATTGGCTGCTGTGACCGGAATAAACATCTGAAAGTTTTCCGTTGCAGTGACAGGAATTGTGTTCAATAAAGCGATGGAGAGTAGCGATAGTTTCAGTTGCATGCCATCAGGCTCGATCAATCAAAATGTGGTACATACTTAGCACGTGCCACTCATATGAAAACCATAAACAAGATAAATTGCGATGAAATTCATACTCAATCATCTCTAAAAAACAGCTTATTACATAGACAGTTACGACATGTAGATAGTGTTTTATCAGCCTTTTAAACCTAAGCGTTTTTAGGCTGCACGTGTGTATTCAAGCCGCTCCAAATGATTTTGCCCGGCTTTTAAGCCCATGTCATAGCCTATGTTGAGCAACGGTAACTTCATCGTCAATCTCTTAACGGGAAACCCTTCAGGTGGCGCGATTACTCGAATGATGGCATCAGAAGGTGGATTGCGAATAAATTCAAGTGATTGGTTGTAATGTTTCGCACGAAATAGCATTGATTTAGCCATATTTGGATGGCGTGAAAAAAGTTTTTTCATCATCCACTTACTTTTAGGGGGCGACATGATATAGCTAAGTGGATGTGATAAAACAACCGTAATATCTCGTGCTCCACGGCGATACGCTTCTTTAACCGGGATCGAGTCAGCAACCCCTCCATCAGTGTAGCAACCACCATGGAAACAAGGCGTGTGCTTATAAACTATCGGTAGAGCGGATGTGGCTTCAATGGCCGTGCTCAAGTTTTCTTGAGTCACTCGATAATAATCGGCTTTACCCGTTTCGATATTGGTTGCAACGGCAAAGAAAGGGACTGAGTTAAACAGTTTGTCTTCATCAATCGGATAACGTCGGTTGGACTCATCGATTAGCCAACGCACATCGACGAGATTTCCCCCCTTAATAAAGCGAATTGGGTTAAAAAAAAGACGGTTGGTGGCAAGCTGAGTTACAACGAGATAACTGCGTCTCGGTTGCTTCGCAAGGTAGCCGATTAAGTTTGAAGCTCCAGCTGAAACACCTAATACAAAATCAAATGGGTTATGCTGATGTTGTAAAAAACTATCCAAGACTCCACTGGCAAAAATGCCGCGCATCGCACCACCTTCAACCACTAACGCTTTCATCATGATTCTCTCTCTGTACTTCATCGTTAAACGTTATGGTACGGAAAAAATCAGAAAGACAATAATAGGTTCTCTTTATCACTAAGATAGGCAAAACCGAACCAATGTCAGTCTTGATAATGACGGTTCAAAAATCGTAAAAGGTCAGACGCCTCATCATCGGGCAGATGAGGCGCTATGATCAGATATTAGCAGTTTGCGCTTGCTGAACTTTTTGTAAACGAGAAAGGAATTTGATCCATCCTTTGGCATGGCTTGATGGATTTAGGTTTTCAGCTTGCTTGGCTTGGTATAGAGCATTATCGAGTTGATTGAGTTTGTACAGTGCATGAACTCGCGCTAACGCGACATCGGCTTTTTTCTCGCGCGTGGTGACTTTATCCAACGCCTGTAACGCTTCTTTAAATTGCCCTTGCTGGTTGTACAGCAGCGCCACTTGCCAATAATATTGCTCATCCTGTTCAGCTGCTTTTGTCCACGTTCTTATCGCGGCTTGCCACTCTTTGGCTTGCTGCCAGTAAGTGGCTTGCTCTTTCAGTAAAGTTAAGTCTTGATCAGCATCAGATTCAGATAATGTTTGCAGAACTTGCGCCGCACGTTCTGGAATGCCATTTTGCGCATACAACTGCGCGAGCAAGTGTTTATCCTTATCGGTTAATTCCACACCTTGTAATTTGGCTAACGCTAGACTGTTTAATGCTTGACGACGCTGATCTAAACGCAGATGTAAACCGACTAACTGTCGCCACCAACTGGCTTGGTCAGGCTCCAGCATGATCAGTTTTTCTAAAGTTGGAATGGCCGCCTTCCACTGCTCTAGCTGAAGCTGCGCACCTAATTTAAGTGATAATGGATTTTTAGTATTGAGTGGCGTCACGGTTTGGTATTTATCCAACGCATGCAGCACTTTTTTCCATTGTGCAATTTGGTAGTGGGTCTGTGCGATACGCAACCACAGATCGTCTACTTTTTGTGAAGGCGGAACGGATTTCAATAATTGGTAGTAGTGCGGTAACGCCTTTTCAAATTGTTGTTCATTGACATACAGATCAGCCAGCATACGTTCGGTGGTCCATGCCTGCCCATCTTGCAGCTCTCCACTCTCTACAGCGTACTTGATCTGTTTGATAGCCGCTTTGGGCTGACCACTTTGCCAATAAAACACACCAAGCATCCGGGCGACAAATGCTTTATCGTAAAGACGTGACGTTTCAACACTGCTCAGTACCTCAATGGCTTGAGTGAGGTTCTCTTCTAATGCAAATTGCTGTGCTTTTTGCACTTTCAGGACTGTTGTCGCACTTAATTCGCTCGCATTTAAAGAGAGCGAGCCGATAACAAGTGATAAGCCAATCAATATACGTTTCATCATTTGGCAATTTTAAACTCCACAGTCACGGTTTGTCCCGGCTGCTCAATGGCTTTACCGTCGACAATCTGAGGTTGATACTTCCATTTTTTCAGCGCTTGCATCGCTTCACGCTCAAACATACGTTTAGGATTGGCATCGACGACATTGATATCGACGGCTTTTCCTGTTGTATCAATGGTAAAGCTTAATGTAACGAAACCTTCTACGCCTCGCTTTAGAGCTCGGCTTGGATAAACCGGCTCGACACGATATAACGGCATTGCTTGCTGGTTTGAGCCAAAATCACCAAAGGTTGGTGCGTTAATCGCCACCCCATTAAGCGCGGTATCCAAACCCAAAGCTGGTAAACTAGTGAGTGATGTAGCGGCCGTAGCAGTAGTTTGTGACTGTGTCACTTGTGCTTGCGGTGGCGGCTCAGGCAACTTTAAAGGTTCCGGAACGCTACGTTGGCGACGCTGTAAATCGTGTTCTTGTTCCATCATCACCATGTTAAATCGCAGTGCTTGAGTTGGTTTTACAGCGCGTTGGTTACCGTTATCCACCATCCACGCCATAAAACTGAACAGCGCCAGCGAAATTGCTCCTGCAATTGGCAAAGCAAGCAGTAAACGTCCCATTAACGCTTCTCCGCCGCCAATGCGATATTTTTCACTCCGGCCCCTTTGGCCGCATCCATCACTTTAACAACCGTACCGTTATAAGCATGTTCATCCGCTTGAATCACTAACGCCGCATCTGGTTGTTCGAGTAGCAGATGTTCTAGGGTGGCCTCTACACGTTCAACATCAATCAAGCGTTTGTCGATGTAAATATCATTGGATGCATTGATAGCGACAAAAATACCCGCATCTTTCTGACTCACCGCGTGAGAAGCTTGAGGACGGTTAACCTCAACACCTGATTCACGAACAAATGAGCTGGTGACAATGAAAAAAATCAGCATGATAAAGACGATGTCGAGCATCGATGTTAAGTCTATCTGCGCCTCATCATTTCTTGGTTGGCGTCTGCCTAATCTCATCGCAAACTCCTTAACGATTTTTCTAATTTTAATTCAAGTAGATGACACTTTTTTGCAAGACGAGCATGCACAAACATGCCCGCAAGGGCCGCGACCATTCCGGCCATTGTCGGTAATGTGGCCAATGAAATGCCAGATGCCATCAATTTAGGATCGCTACTGCCTTGATTTGCCATCACATCAAACACAGAGATCATTCCGGTGACTGTGCCGAGCAGCCCTAACATTGGGCAAAGTGTGACGAGCAGTTTGATCATGTTAAGGTTGTGGCGCAGCATCTGCTGTGCTTCACCAAGCCAACCCTCGCGAATCGCATGGGCATACCATGAATGGTGTTCCGCGCGTTGATGCCATTGCTCTAACCACCCTTTTCGATATTTAGGAAAGCTCAATACCACAAACAGTACGCGTTCGATGATCAACAACCAATAAAGCGCCACCACCCCAGCTAGCCACCATAAGACGATACCCCCTTGCTGCATAAACTGCTGTAAGGTTGTTAGCCAGTCATTGCTGAGCAGTGCGCTTGGCAATACGCTGTTCATTACGCCGCATTCCTCATTGAAGCTTGGCATTCTTGCTCTGCTTGCGCAGCAACGAGGCCAATCCCCTGTTTTTCTAAAATAGAGCGAATATTTTCCGCTTGAGAGCTTAAGATATTATGAGCTAATAATAGTGGAATCGCAGAGACTAAACCCAGCACGGTAGTCACCAAGGCCATTGAAATAC
>NZ_CAWNIB010000258.1:0-20156 GCF_963874405.1 Vibrio sp. V08_P9A1T1 | reverse complement strand
GAGAATGATTCAGCCTAACGAGTTAAGCAAAGCAACTTGTGCTCTCCCACCACCGAATGAAATGATCTTGAAATGGGCAGCGGAACGCCCCAACCAAGTTTATTTAAGACAAATTATTAACCGAAAATTTGTTGAATACACCTATGCTGAAGTGGCCGACAAAGCACTCAGGCTCGCCTCGGCGCTACAAGCGCTAGGGGCAAAACCCCAAGATAAAATTGCACTCATTTCCAAAAACTGCGCTGAATGGTTTGTGTGTGATCTCGCAATGATGCTCGGCGACTTTGTCAGTGTTCCCATTTTTCCAACAGCTGGCGCCGATACCATCGAATACTGCCTCACCCATAGCGAAACAAAAATAGTCATTGTGGGTAAACTCGATAACGGCCAAGCAACCCAACAAGTATTGAGCCATTTACCAGATATCATCAGTATTGCGCTACCCTATGATTCTGCTCCCACTTGCGATCACCTGTTTACAAAATTGATTGAGCACTATCCGCCAAGCACAGAACGCCCTGTACATCATGACAATAAGTTGATGTCTTTAGTCTATACATCGGGTACGTCGGGCTTGCCTAAAGGGGCTATGCTGACCTACGGTGCATTTAGCTGGTCAGCTCAACAGCTTATAAACCACATTGGCATTCAAGAAAACGACCGTTTATTTTCCTACCTCCCTTTAGCTCATATTACTGAACGTGTTTATATTTTTGGCTCTTCCATCATGGGTGGGGTACAAACGGCTTTCCCTGAATCATTAGACACCTTTATTGAAGATGTCAAAATGCAGCGCCCGACGCTCTTTATCTCAGTACCAAGGTTATGGACTCTATTTCAGCAACGCATTCAAGATAAATTACCGCAGAAAAAGCTCAATTTTCTGCTAAAGATCCCTTTTGTAAGCACGCTGATTAAGAAGAAACTTGCTGATGGCTTAGGGCTTGATCAAGCACGTGTGCTTGGTTGTGGCTCGGCTCCCGTATCACCGGCGTTATTAGAGTGGTATCACCAAATTGGGCTAAACATTACCGAAGCTTGGGGCATGACAGAATCTTTTGCTTATAGCACCCTGAACTACCCGTTTAGAGCCGACAAATTGGGGTCGGTTGGACGAGCAGGCCCAGGAATCGAACTTAAAATCGCTAATAATGATCATGAGATTATGGTGCGTGGCCAAGGACTATTTTCTGGCTATTATAAAAATGACATTGCAACTCAAGAGTCATTTGATAAAGAAGGATGGCTACATACTGGCGATATCGGTTTTATTGATGCTGAAGGTTATCTCACCATTCAAGGGCGCAAAAAGGACACCTTTAAAACAGCCAAAGGCAAGTTTGTGGCTCCCGTACCTATCGAAAATAAACTGTTCGAATACACTCGAGTCGAGATGATGTGTCTGATTGGCTTAGGGCTTCCCGCCCCTATTTTGCTAGTTGTTCCACATAATTTCCCTCATTTTGATCGCGTTCGTTATGAGCGTACTACTCAAAAAGTCATTAAGCGGATGAATGAGGAATTGGAATCGCATGAGCAAATCAAAGGCGTGCTAATGATAAAGGAGCCATGGTCAATCGAAAATGGTGTCCTCACTCCTACCTTAAAAATCAAGCGGCATCTATTAGAACAGAAATATCATGAAATGGGGCACAATTGGCCAAAAGGACAACTGGTTGTTTGGGAAGAGTAATCCATTCTAATTGAGCAGGTTGGACTTAGCCTCTAACCTGCCAATACACCAAGTTTTCACACTAACAACCTCCTATATTGCCTAATATTTTGTCCTAATTTAACTCCTGTGCCTGCTATACTTAGCTTAAATAACGCTATTGAATAATTGAATCATGACACAAGATAATAACCCGCTGCATGGGGTCACTTTAGAAAAACTACTCACGGATCTCGTTGAATACTATGGCTGGGAAGAGCTCAGCTACATGGTCAATATTAACTGCTTTAAAAAGGATCCGAGTATTAAATCAAGCTTGAAGTTTTTACGTAAAACTGAATGGGCACGTATTAAAGTTGAAGAAATCTATATCAACCTTAAGGGCTAACTAAACGATATGAATTGAGTGGCATAAACTACCTTCGCCCGGCAGTTTCCACTTTTATCGGTTCTGCTTTTATCGGTTTTTATGCCCTTTTCTATTTCGTTGTTACATAAAAAAGCCCCACCAGCTTTCACTGGTGGGGCTTTTTACGTTCAGCTTAGCTTTTAAGAATTACTTCTTATCTGCTTCTTTACGTGCTTTAACGTCAGCAATAACTTGCTCTGCAACGTTTGCAGGACATGCAGCGTAGTGTGAGAACTCCATAGAGAACTGACCACGACCAGATGTCATTGTACGTAGGTGACCGATATAACCAAACATTTCAGATAGAGGAACGTTCGCTTTAATACGTACACCTGTTACGCCAGCTTCTTGATCTTTAATCATGCCACGACGACGGTTAAGGTCACCGATAACATCACCAACGTGATCTTCTGGAGTAAACACGTCAACGTGCATAATTGGCTCTAGAAGTTGAGCGCCAGCTTTAGGCATAGATTGACGGAATGCACCTTTCGCTGCGATTTCAAATGCGATTGCAGATGAGTCAACTGCGTGGAAGCCACCGTCGAACAGTTCAACTTCAACGTCTAGTACAGGGAACCCAGCAAGAACACCTTGGTCCATCATAGACTTAAAGCCTTTCTCTACCGCAGGCCAGAATTCTTTAGGTACGTTACCACCAACAACTACTGATTTGAACGTGAAACCTGAATTTGGCTCACCTGGTTTGATACGGTAGTCGATCTTACCGAACTGACCAGAACCACCAGACTGTTTCTTATGCGTATAGCTGTCTTCAATTGCTTTAGTGATAGTTTCACGGTAAGCAACTTGAGGAGCACCAACGATAAGATCAATGCCGTGTGTACGCTTAAGGATATCAACTTTGATATCTAGGTGAAGTTCACCCATACCTTTTAGGATGGTTTCGCCAGTTTCTTCATCAGACTCAACTTGGAATGATGGATCTTCTGAAACCATTTTACCTAGCGCAATACCTAGCTTCTCAGAACCGCCTTTGTCTTTAGGAGCAACAGCGATAGAGATTACAGGCGTTGGGAAAATCATTGGCTCAAGAGTACATTCGTGTTTAGGATCACATAGAGTGTGACCAGTTTTCACGTTTTTCATACCAACGATAGCGATGATATCACCCGCTTGAGCGGAATCAAGTTCGTTACGATCGTTCGCGTGCATCTCAACCATACGGCCAATACGCTCAGTCTTACCAGTAGCACTGTTAAGAATGGTGTCACCTTTCTTCAGTTTACCAGAATAAATACGGATAAACGTTAGGGCACCAAAACGGTCATCCATGATCTTGAATGCAAGTGCGCGGAATGGTTCGTCAACAGAAACTGTTGCAACTTTACCAGTAGGCTCACCTGTTTCAGGATCAGTCAGATCTTGAGGTACAACTTCAGCTGGAGCTGGAAGATAATCAACAACGGCATCTAGTAGAAGTTGCATGCCTTTGTTTTTGAATGCTGAACCACAGAATGTAGGGAAGAACGCTAATTCACGAGTACCCTTACGGATACAAGCTTTTAGTTGCTCAATAGTTGGCTCTTCGCCTTCCATATAAGCCATCATTAGCTCGTCGTCTTGCTCTACTGCAGTTTCGATTAGCATTTCACGGTATTCTTCAACTTGCTCTACCATGTCTGCTGGAATTTCTTTGATTTCGTAGTTTTCTGGCTGACCTGAATCATCCCAAACGTAAGCTTGACGGTTTAATACGTCAACAACGCCAACGAATTCGTCTTCACGACCAATTGGAAGAGTCATAACAAGTGGGTTTGCGCCAAGAACTTTCTTCACTTGTCCTACAACGCGGAAGAAGTCTGCACCCATACGGTCTAGTTTGTTTACGAAGATCAGACGAGCAACTTCTGAATCGTTCGCGTAACGCCAGTTAGTTTCTGACTGAGGTTCAACACCGCCAGAACCACAGAATACACCAACACCGCCATCAAGAACTTTCAGAGAACGGTAAACTTCAACTGTGAAGTCAACGTGCCCAGGAGTATCGATAACGTTAAAACGGTGATCTTTCCAGAAACAAGTCGTCGCTGCTGATTGAATTGTGATACCGCGTTCAGCTTCTTGATCCATGAAATCCATGGTAGAAGCGCCATCGTGTACTTCACCTGTACGGTGGATTTTACCAGTAAGCTTAAGAATACGCTCAGTGGTAGTGGTTTTACCGGCATCAACGTGCGCGAAAATACCAATGTTTCTGTATTTTGATAAATCTGCCATTGTCTTACTCTGTTAATAAGGTATAAAGTGCGCGCAGAGTATATCACAATCTGTCAAGACTGATACCCTTGCATACGCTTGCTTGAAAAAAAATATAGTACGGTTACGAACTGTCGGTGAAATATAGGTCATAACCGTAAAAGAGGCGAGTTTAATTAAGATTTATAACTCATCAAATGCTTCAATTGCTTCAGATAATTTCTTCACACCGTGCAATTGCATGCCAGGTATTCCACCTTTAGGCATATTCGCCATCGGAATAATTGCTTTCTTAAAACCATGTTTAAATGCTTCATTTAATCGCTCTTGACCACTAGGTACTGGGCGAATTTCTCCGGCCAAACCGACTTCGCCAAACACGACAACATCTTTAGCAAGTGGTTTATCTCTGAAGCTTGAAAGCAGTGCCATGAGAAGTGCTAAGTCGGCGCTTGTTTCCGTCACTTTAACGCCACCAACCACATTAACAAACACATCTTGATCGGACATTTGTAAGCCACCGTGCTTGTGAAGCACAGCCAATAATAAAGATAAGCGATTTTGCTCAAGCCCAACGGCGACTCGCCTTGGGTTTGCTAATTGTGAATAGTCAACCAGTGCTTGGATCTCCACTAGCAGTGGACGCGTTCCTTCCCATACGACCATCACCGAACTGCCCGAAGTATCTTCTTCGCCTCGCGAAAGGAAAATGGCAGAAGGATTACTCACTTCACGCAAGCCCTGTCCCGTCATGGCAAAAACGCCGAGTTCATTGACCGCACCAAATCGGTTCTTGTGACTGCGCAATGTACGAAAACGACTATCAGTCCCTCCGTCGAGCAATACCGAGCAGTCAATAATATGCTCTAGCACTTTTGGACCAGCCAAAGAACCGTCTTTAGTAACGTGTCCGACTAAAAATACGGCAACGTTGTTTTGCTTAGCATAGCGTGTGAGCGTTGTCGCAGACTCGCGCACTTGTGCCACCGTACCGGGAGAGGATTGGACGTCGGCCACATGCATCACTTGAATTGAGTCTATGACCATGATGCGGGGCTGCTCTTTTTCAGCGATTTGGCAAATGCGATCTACATTGGTTTCCGACAGCATTTTAAGCTTATCTTTAGGTAAACCAAGACGTGAGGCTCGCATCGCGACTTGCTGAAGCGATTCTTCACCCGTGACATACAAAGCAGGCATTGACGCCGCGAGCTGACACATGGTTTGCAGCAATAAAGTCGATTTCCCAGCGCCAGGGTTACCACCGATTAAAATCGCCGCGCCGGGTACGACACCACCACCCAATACACGGTCCAACTCTTTAAAGCCGCTAGAAAACCGTGGGACTTCCTGCAGATTAATATCCGACAGCACTTGGACTTGTGATTCCGTTACCGCCCCAGCGTAACCACCTAGTCGCTCATTACGTGCAACCTGCGGCGATGCTGCCAAGCGTACTTCGGTGATAGTATTCCATGCACCACAAGCACTACATTGACCTTGCCAACGCGGAAAATCTGCGCCGCAATCATTACATACATAGGCGCGTTTTGCTTTTGCCATGCTTCCTCAACAATTCCTGTTTCTTGTTGGTAACCTATACTTTTCAAGCTTAAAGATTAAACTGTTAAGTAATCATGAAGTGATATAGGTTGATTTACGTTTAAATAAAGGTTGAACCTTCGCAACAGATAACTAAAGATTATGATAACGATGCCGATTAATCTTTGAGACGGACACTCTAACAGAAAAGTATGCAGCAATCTGAAATTCTATCAATCGCAGAGCGTTTGATCCCAGCTTACCGTTTACCTGATTTTGAATACCTTCTTTCACAAATGACAGAAGATGAATCACCGTCGGCAAAATTACTGGTCAAAATGGAGCTCAATCGCATCATGGCTCCTTGTGTTAAAAGTATTGACTTGCGAGGTCGGGTACAAGGGGAATGCCGAGAATATGAATTAGATGGCCGCAAACATTGGTTCGACGATGTGGCCTTTAACGCGTATCACAAAGGGGTCAAAAAATTTGGTGCGTACACGGAAGGTGTATGGGAAGCATTAAACAATACGCCAAACAACTTCCGTGTGATGCAACAACGTGGTGCCCAAAACCCACAAAAAGACGGTGGTGGCAGTACGTTTTTTGAGGCTGAGCCAATTAAGCTTGGTTATGATCTCAAGCGTCAAGAAAATCGCTTAAAAGTCACCTCACAAGTTGAGATTCACCTACCTAGTAAACAGCTGGTCAATGGCCTCAGTGTTGATCTATCCGTTTCGGGTGCAAAATTTAAAGTTCCCGCCGCTTTTAACTACAAGCTCGGTGAGGTGATCAAAGTCTATTTTTCCGAACTCAACAAAACGTCAGAAGTGGTTGGACTGCACCACGCCATTGAATATCGTATTTTAGGTATTGATGAGTCTTACGATAACGATGCCGTGAAATTTCTGCGTACGCTAAAACTTTCCGACACTAACATCATCGAAAAAGTGATTACTGAATCGCTGCAAAATAACACTCAAAAAGCGCGCCACGATAACCAAGATAAACTCATCCGAGCTCGAACCCGTGGTTACGAGCACACCTATTTAAAACACACCTGTAACTTACCAGTGTTTTTTAGTGGCAGTGAATTGAAGTTGGTGCTACTGACTGAAAATAACCAACCGATCTGGCAATACTGGCACGACGAGCGTAATCAACAAGCACTCGGTTCGTTATTCAATAAAGAGCGGATGGAACAGTTAACCAAGCCGGGGATGCGGGGTAGCAATAATGTGCTTTATGCTTTCAAGCATGAACATCAGGAAAAAACGCTCTTTTTTTCAATGATGATGCCAGAGGCTAACCGTGAACAAAGAAAAATGTTTTGGCATGTTGGCGCTCGTCGACAAAGTTGGAAAGCGTTTCGCTTATTTGTCTTTGAACTCTCGGATGAAGAGCGTCAAGAACTTGCGGTTCATGCCCATGAATTGTCAGATCGCTCAAGCCACTTAACGCACTGTGGCGTTTTACAAGAAATTGGCGATGAGGATTCGGCAAAAGATTACCTATTGACTGACAAACCCAATTTACCCAATAGCGAACTCAATAAATTTCGTCATCCAAGGCAGATCATTGGTCAACCTACAGGCATTTATTTTGATGCTCGCTCGCGTAGAAAAGAGCCTCGTTACCAATTCAAGACACCGCTGACTATCACTTCAGGATCTGGGGTAAATGCAACTGGCCACACGATTGATTTATCCAAACGTGGTTTAAGTATTATTGTGGATACACCACTGCCCGTGAAAGCAGGCGATAACGTCACCATCAATTACCACGAATTACAGCTTTACGACAAAAAGCTGCCACTGCATAGCCTTCCCTATAATGTAATTCGTATTGGGCCCGAAGGTCGGCGTCTACAATTGGTGATAGAAGAAAATATACATACCATCAAAACAATCGCTTTTTTCAATAGCATTATTGAAAACAATCAAGATAAGTTGTTACAGAAAGAAGAAGTGCTACCAAGTCATAACTTGCTGGAAGGGTTGCACAACATTTTGCTTGATAAGATGATAAGTTCGCCAATTTTCGTTGATAAACACGGTGCAAATTTACGCCCTAAAGTGATTGGCGTGAATTATCCCTTGCCGCCTCATCTGGTGTTACTGGCTAAATTAGGCCAAGAAAATCGCATCACGTTAGAGCCAATATTCAAAGGTCACACCAATACTCTACTGGCTAAACCGATGCGGCGCATTGAAGGAGCGATACCGCAATATCACGACGTTTATATTGCGGCAATCAAATTTGGCACGCGTATTCAATCAATCCAATCGAAATTATTAAGTGATTTTGAAAACACTAAAGAGCGTATTGATTTCATTCAAAAAGCGCAGCACATGGGTGAAATTTACATCTTGAGGATTTGCAGTGCACCCGTCTTTGACCCAATCACTACGCTGCTGCGCAGTGATCTCAATGAGTTGGCACAAATTAGTCTTCATCACGCTCGTACGCTAGAAAAAGAGATCACCTCGATCATTGGTTATGGAGAGGTGATCGATATTACAGAAGAAGTATTGATTCGCTTAGAGCTGACCTTGTAAAAGCGACTGACTTTTGTAAAAGAGAGTATGGGTAAAAGAGAGAGTGGGCATCGCTCACTCTCTTATCTCTTGCTGTTGAGCTTTACTTAAGGCTTCACTTTCCAACTGAGTTTTTGCTGCTTCACCAATGAGGCAGAGAGAATACAGAGCACGCCACCAAGGCCTGCAAAACGGACCGCCGCTTGTGCTTTTTCTTCAACTTTAGGTTTAGCATGATAAGCAACGCCTAACCCCGCTGCAGCCATCATAACTAAATCATTCGCCCCATCGCCAACCGCGACAGTATTGTGCAATTCAATCTCATAACGTTGTGCTAACTCAACCAAAATATCGGCTTTGGTTTGTGCCGAAACGACATCACCTAGTACTTGACCAGTAAGCTTGCCATCAACAATTTCCAACGTATTGGATTGCGCATGATCAAGTTGCAGTTCGCTTTTTAAATAATCTGAAAAATAGGTAAAGCCACCGGATGCAATCGCCGTTTTCCACCCCAATGCATGCAGTGTTGCTACCAGTTCACGTAAATCGGGCATCATGGGTAATGTAGAGCGAACCGCTTCAAGAATCGACTCATCGGCACCAGCAAGTTTGCCAACCCGCTGACGCAAGCTTTGCTCAAAATCCAATTCACCTTGCATCGCTCGCTCAGTGACTTCGGCTACCTCCTCTCCGACACCCGCTAACTTAGCTATCTCATCAATGCATTCAATTTGAATCGCCGTGGAGTCCATATCCATCACAATCAAACCCGGTTTAGAAAGGTCTGGTACTTCACACAAACGGGCATAATCAATTTCGAGCCCTTGTAAAATTTTCTCGTGCTCTGTCGTCAGCTCACCTGACATCAGCGCCACTTCATAATGCCCCACTTTCCACATATCGAGGACAGCGTTGTAGTAACCGGTAAAAAAGTCAATATCATCAAAATGTTGAGTGGAGAGATAAGGTGCAAAAACAATCCAACTTGCTTTTGCTTTGTCAAATTGTGAAGAGAAACGAGTTTCAGGCAAGCGGTTGAGCAGCGTTGTGTGCCTTTTGATCGGCAATGTTTTGAGGGCATCCATGTTTATCATTCCTTAATCAATCCTTTTCCTTCAGCCTGCTTAAACGCACCACAAGCAAAATGGGATCAACTCGATTCAATGCTCGAGTATCAATAAATGGGTGTATGCCCCTGACGTTACCCTATTGCAATTTAAAAACGCAAGTCTCAATATGAGTAAAGTTTTTATTTATCCAATCAGGTGGGTTATGGACGGCTCTTTATTTTCATTTCGCGTCGCAATTCGTGTGCTTACCGTCATTTTATTAGCAGGCATGTTCTTCTTTACCGTAAAAAACAGCGTTGTGATCAGTAAAGGTAACGAACGAATTCAGGCCAACCAACTAGAAACATTAACTAAGGTTTTGATTTCACAGGCATCATTATCTGCGGGCAGCATGATATCAGAGCAAGATCAAGAGCGCCTGCTAGCCCTTACCAACCAGTTAGCTCAAGATAAACTGGTGTTTGATGCCACCATTTATGATTCCGAAGGGGTCAAATTAGCCGCCAGCGATAACGCGTTAAGCGTACGCGAAGTATTAGGATTGGATACACCACTGCGCACGGCCAGCATTGGCCGTCAGCAACTGGTTGAGCCTGTCTATCATGAAAGCAGTATTATTGGTTTTATCCGCATTACTTTTGAAACTGGCCGCGTCACCGCGATTTCAGATCACCACTATCGTAAAAGTGATCGCTACATGTATCTCATGCTGCTAACCAGCTTTGTCAGCGGTGTATTGCTCACGCTGCTACTGCTGCGCCGAAAGCCAAAGAGTGGTGGAGAGAACCTGCTGCTACAGAATGTGGATGATATGACCTAGCAGGCTTTGTAAATAAAAAAACCTCAGTTGCGACACTGAGGTTTTTTTATAAAAGAAGATTATTGAGCGTCGCCAATCAATACTGAATCTAACGCAATTTCAATCATTTCATTGAAAGTGTTTTGACGCTCTTCTGACGTCGTTTGCTCGCCAGTTTTGATGTGATCAGACACAGTGCAAATCGTCAGTGCTTTTGCGCCATATTCCGCCGCTACGCCGTAGATTCCCGCCGCTTCCATTTCTACACCAACAATGCCGTATTTATCCATCACATCGAACATCTCTGGATCTGGCGTGTAGAAAAGCTCTGCGGAGAACAAGTTACCCACTTTCACGTTAATACCACGCGCCGTAGCCGCTTCTTCTGCGGCTTTAACCATTTTGTAATCGGCAATCGCAGCAAAGTCATGGTCTTTAAAACGGATGCGGTTAACTTTGGAATCGGTACAAGCCCCCATACCAATAACAACATCACGCACTTTGATATCGTCGCTGACCGCACCACAGCTCCCGACACGGATCACTTTTTTCACGCCAAAATCTTTGATAAGTTCCGTCACGTAAATTGAGCATGAAGGGATCCCCATGCCATGGCCCATTACCGAAATTTTACGACCTTTGTACGTGCCTGTATAACCAAACATGTTACGGACATCACACACTTGAACCACATCATCAAGGAAAGTTTCTGCGATGTATTTTGCGCGAAGTGGGTCACCCGGCATTAAAACGACGTCTGCAAATGCACCCATTTCAGCATTAATATGTGGAGTTGCCATTAAAAGTATCCTTTATCTAAATTGACCAAAGAATAGAGAGTGATCTCTCTATTCATCCTCAAAAAATGAATCGCTACGCTTACTGTAAGAAATTGGTGCCGTAATCCATCGCAGACGTACCGAAATAGTGCGCCAGTGACTGGCCAATATCAGCAAACGTCTCACGGCGGCCCAATGAACCGGGGGCCACTTTATGCCCATAAATCAAGACTGGAATATGCTCACGCGTATGATCCGTACCCGGCCAAGTTGGATCGCAACCATGGTCCGCTGTAAGAATAAGTACATCGTCCTCTTCCATTAACTCAAGCACTTGTGGCAGACGCTTGTCAAAGTACTCCAGTGCCGCAGCGTAGCCCGCTACATCACGGCGATGACCATAAGCGGAATCAAAATCAACGAAGTTAGTGAAGACGATGGTGTTATCTTTCGCTTGTTTGATTTGTTCTAGTGTTGCATCAAATAAAGCCGGGATGCCTGTCGCTTTGACTTTATGAGTGATGCCGCAGTAGGCGTAAATATCGGCAATTTTACCAATAGAAACCACGTTACCTTGCTTCTCATCAACCAACTTTTGCAGCACGGTCGCCGCTGGCGGCTCAACGGATAAATCACGACGGTTGCCAGTACGAGCAAATTCTCCCGCTTTCGGGCCAATGAACGGGCGCGCAATCACGCGGCCAATGTTGTAATCCGCCAATTCTTCACGTGCGATCTGGCAAAGTTCTAACAAACGATCAAGACCAAACGTCTCTTCGTGACAAGCTATTTGGAACACTGAGTCAGCTGAGGTATAGAAAATCGGTTTACCCGTTTTCATGTGCTCTTCACCCAAATCATCTAAAACCTGAGTGCCTGATGCATGGCAGTTACCAAGAAAACCATCCAAACCTGCGCGTTCAATAATGCGATCTGTCAGCTCTTTCGGGAAACTATTTTGCTTATCGCTGAAATAACCCCATTCAAACAGCACAGGAACACCAGCAATTTCCCAGTGACCCGAAGGAGTATCTTTACCTGATGAAAGCTCAGCGGCGTGGCCGTACGCACCGATAATATCAGCGTTGGCATCAAGCCCCGGAGCAAAACGCCCCGTTGACTCTTTATGCGCCATGGCAAGCCCCAGTTTCGATAAGTTTGGCAGCGTCAATGGGCCCTGGCGATCCGCGTTATTCGCTTCGCCTTTAGCACATTGGTCTGCGATGTGGCCCAAAGTGTCAGCGCCAACATCACCAAATTGTGGTGCATCAGCGGTTTCGCCGATACCAAATGAATCTAATACTAAAATAAATGCTCTTTTCATTGCTCTCTCCAACCGATATTTTTATACGTCTTCTGCGCGAATTTGGCCGTAGACATCGGGTGTTGGTGTGTATTCTCCGCCAATTTGAATGGCGCTTTGTAATGCTTTGGCCGCTTGTTGCCATTGCGCTTCATTACGCGCATGGATCACCGCCAACGGCTTGCTGCTATCGGCAACGTCACCTAGGCGAATAAATTGGTCAAACCCAACCGCGTAATCAATAGTGTCAGTTGCGACGCGGCGTCCACCGCCCATCTCCACCACGGCCATGCCAATCGCGCGAGTATCCATTGCCGATACGACGCCACTTTCTAGAGCGTAAACGGGCTTAACCAGCTCGGTTTTTTCAAGATAGTGATCGTAATTTTCAACAAAATCAGCGGGGCCGCCTAAGCCTTTGACCATTTTGCCAAAGCATTCAGCCGCTTTTCCGTTATTAAGAACGGACATCAGTTTCGCACGAGCATCATTGCTGTCTTTTGCTAAATTGCCTAACAACAACATCTCAACGCAAGAGGCCAAGGTAATTTCCAGTAAACGAGGGTTGCGATATTCACCAGTTAAAAAGCGTACCGCTTCACGCACTTCAAGGGCATTACCTGCCGAAGAGGCCAGCACTTGGTTCATATCCGTCAAAATAGCCGTGGTTTTCGTACCTGCGCCGTTAGCCACTGCGACGATAGATTTAGCCAACTCTTCAGAAGCTTCGTAAGTCGGCATAAATGCGCCAGAACCGACTTTGACATCCATTACCAAGGAATCTAACCCAGCGGCTAATTTTTTAGAAAGAATCGAGGCGGTGATGAGTGAAATATTGTCGACCGTTGCGGTAATGTCACGTGTGGCGTATACGCGTTTATCCGCTGGCGCGAGATCACCTGTTTGGCCGATGATAGCAACGCCCGCTTCTTTGGTTACTTGACCAAATACGTCATTACTTGGCGTGATGTTATAACCGGGAATCGACTCCAATTTATCCAGCGTGCCGCCCGTATGACCAAGGCCGCGCCCTGAAATCATAGGAACAAAACCACCGCAGGCTGCGACCATGGGGCCAAGCATCAGCGAAGTGACATCGCCTACGCCGCCAGTTGAGTGTTTATCAACGATAGGGCCACCGAAGTTCATCGCATCCCAGTTGATCACCATTCCAGAATCACGCATAGCGCACGTCAGTGCAATGCGCTCTGGCATAGTCATTTCATTGAAGAAAATCGTCATGGCAAAGGCCGCAATTTGGCCTTCAGAGACGGTATTATTCGCCACACCTTGAATAAAAAAGTTAATTTCTTCGGTGGTGAGGATCTCGCCGTCACGCTTTTTGCGAATGATTTCTTGAGGTAAAAAAGTTTGAGTTGAGTACATTAGTTGCCTCCCAAGCATGATGCTTTGGTCAGTAAGGTAAAGAGGTAATCGGGAGCTGATGGCTCAGCTCCACGAGTCAGACTTATTATTATCAGTCCTACTTCAGCGCATAATTAATACGCAGCTGGATCGGCTTTTTGGTCTGTTACTTCTAATGTATTCAAAAGATTGGTTAGCAGGCTTGAGGCCCCAAAACGGTAGTGCATGCTGTCGGCCCAATCTGCGCCAAGTAGCTCATCAGCCATCGCGAGATACAATGCAGCATCTTGCGCTGTGCGTACACCGCCCGCAGGTTTAAAGCCTACAGTTTTGGCAACGCCCATATCGCGAATCACTTCTAGCATCATACGTGCGTATTCTGGTGTTGCATTCACAGGGACTTTGCCCGTTGAGGTTTTGATGAAATCAGCGCCCGCTTCAATACAGATTTGAGACGCTTTTTTGATTAATGCTTCTTCTTTTAGCTCACCAGTTTCGATGATCACTTTAAGCAGAATGTCACCACACGCGGCTTTGCATTGCTTAACAAGATCAAAACCGACTTGCTCATTACCGGCGATTAATGCGCGGTAAGGGAACACAACGTCGACTTCATCAGCACCGTACGCAACAGCGGCTTTAGTTTCCGCAACGGCAATCTCAATATCATCATTACCGTGTGGGAAGTTGGTAACGGTTGCGATACGAATCTCTGGCGTGCCTTGCTCACGAAGTGTCTTCTTCGCAATAGGAATAAAGCGAGGGTAAATACAAATTGCAGCGGTATTACCTACAGCCGTTTTGGCATCATGACAAAGGGCAATCACTTTCGCATCCGTGTCATCATCGTTTAGCGTAGTCAAATCCATCAATTTCAGTGCACGTAGTGCGGCTGCTTTTAAATCGCTCATTTCTATCTCCGATCAATATATTCAAATAGTTCACTAGTAAACCACGCTCAGTGTTGAGAGCGAGATGGCTTGCTAGCCACAAATGAACGGACTTGGTTCCTTGAAGACTCGAAATGCACTTGCATTTCAATTGCTATCCCTGTCACCGCACAGTACCAATTTGGCCTATGGCACAACCATGATATGCCGCTTATTTGCACTCATCGCCGTGTCTAACGTATATCCGTGTGTAACTTATACCCGTATCTAATTTATATCAAAGCAACACGACATGATAAAACGGGCTGCCTTTGCGTCAAATCATACTCCATGTATTGATTGGCGCTAGCTGATATCTTCACTCTTCTATTGAAAATGAATCTCACTGATACAGTATAGATTTTCACTACAAAACTGTAGCGTCATTCATAGAGCAAACGGTTTGTATCTCAAAAAAGATCAGCGTCAACGATAATCTCGTTTACCGATAAACTCTGATCTATCCATTAAAAGCTAACTTATAAAAGAGAGCTTGAGGTGATAAACACTGACCACCCGACTAAAGAGTGAATCAAAGTATTCCTTTCGCCAAAACAAAAAAGCCCCGCAGCAATCTCTTGCTACGGGGCGATGTTAAACGGCGTCTATATCTCTTTCTCTTATTTAATTAGAAAGAAAGGAAGAAGCCAGCAATGGTTGCTGCCATTAAGTTAGACAGTGTACCAGCACAAACGGCTTTTACACCCATCTTCGCGATATCGTGACGACGGTTAGGAGCAAGACCACCTAAACCACCGAGTAGAATCGCAACAGAAGAAAGGTTGGCGAAGCCACACAGTGCAAATGAGATGATAGCTTGAGTTTTCTCAGACATCACCGCACCAGTAGCAGCAACGATCTGTGCGTTCTCACCCACGTAAGGTACGAAGTTTAGATAAGCAACAAATTCGTTTACAACCAGTTTTTGACCGATGAAAGAGCCCGCTAGCGTTGCTTCTTCCCATGGCACACCAATTAGGAATGCTAATGGAGAGAAAAGCCAACCAAGCAGTAGTTCTAGAGTCAGCTCAGGCATACCGAACCAACCACCCACACCACCAAGCATACCGTTAACTAAGGCGATTAGACCAACGAAGGCAAGTAGCATTGCACCTACGTTTAACGCAAGTTGCAGACCAACAGAAGCACCACCTGCAGCAGCATCGATTACGTTGGCAGGTTTATCATTGCCATCCATATCGCTACCCAGTTCTTCATCTGGAGTATCGGTTTCTGGTTTGATGATTTTTGCAAACAGTAGACCACCCGGTGCTGCCATGAAAGAGGCCGCAACAAGGTACTCTAGCGGCACACCCATCGATGCGTAACCAGCAAGTACACCACCCGCAACTGAAGCCAAACCACCACACATTACTGCAAACAGCTCAGATTGAGTCATTTTAGGTACAAACGGACGAACCACGAGTGGCGCTTCTGTTTGACCTACGAAAATGTTGGCTGCAGCAGACATCGATTCCGCACGAGAGGTACCGAGTGCTTTTTGTAAACCACCACCTAGAATCTTAATTACCCATTGCATAACGCCAATGTAGTAAAGCACAGAGATAAGTGCCGAGAAGAAGATTAGAGTAGGTAGAACTTGGAAAGCAAAGATGAAGCCAATACCGTCAACTGAAAAGTTAACTAGGCTGCCGAATAGAAAACCAGTACCGTCTTTACCGAAGTCGATGACGTTTTGAACACCCGCAGAGAAACCTGCAAGGAGATCACGACCCCATGGTACGTAAAGAACGAAACCACCGATAATAAATTGGATAGCAAAAGCGCCACCCACTGTTCTTAGATTGATAGCTTTGCGGTTATCAGACAGTAGAACTGCAAGTCCTAGCAGAACTGCCATACCGACTAGGCTCATAAACAGGCTCATAGTTTATGATTTCCTTATTAGGTTATTGTTGGCGTGTTATAAAATGGAGCTCATGAAGCGGGGTGATTATACTCATCACCACTAAGATAAAGTAATGCCAGCCTCACACTTTCTTATAAGATTCACTGCCCATTCACTCATTTATGTGAGCACGTTCAATATTTACTGATACTAGAATCATTAAACCTACATTTCATTTCGAATTTATTCACACCGGAAAGAACAGAGAATGGCTGTTTTTCCACAAAACATCAGCAACCGTTTGCTCTGATTGGTTCTTCAGCAACGCAAGCGTTTGCAGGATAATCGGCAGTTTTTGTGGGTGATTCGCTTGCCCTTGAAAACCATTGAGTGGCATATCAGGAGCATCTGTTTCTAGCACTAAACTTTCGATGGGGAGTGCCGCAATAGTAAGACGGGTTTTGTTGGCTCTTGGATAGGTAATAACACCACCCACGCCAATCTTAAAACCCAGTTCAATAAACTGGTTTGCCTGTTGAACGCTGCCAGAAAAAGCATGCAGCACTCCACCTTGGCTAAATTGATGTTTTTTTAACAGTTGTATAAGGCGGTTGTGCGCTTTGCGGCTGTGTAATATCAATGGAAGTCTGGCTCGTTTCGCAAGCTCTAGTTGCATTTCAAACATTGTTTCTTGCAAAGCGGGAGCAATATCCGTCGTAAAATCTAAGCCACACTCCCCCAGAGCCACGCATTGAGCTGGTTTTTGAAGTAACTTTTGCTCAAGCTCGTCGATATCCGCAGGGGAAGAGGTTGATAAAAAACAGGGATGGAACCCGAGAGCAAAATAGAGTTCAGGATAACCGTTAGCAAGCTCGGCCACTCGTTGCCAGTTACTTGGACCAACGGCGGGAATCACTATTTTCTCAACCCCCTGCTGGCGAGCTAAATGTAAATGGTGTTCAAACTCACGCTCAAAGATAGGAAAATCGAGATGGCAATGCGTATCAAATAAACGCAGCTTCTTATTCTCGCTCACGTTCTTTACTCTGAACAGGATCTTGACGATAAGGAACACAGCTACGTTTTTTATCTGGTGTTAAACCCATGTTCTCACACCAGCGATCATAACGCGCAACCTGCTTTTTCAACCATTGCCACATAACCGCCTCTCTTACATCACTGCTCTTCGCGTTTAAAGACCAACTCAGTTGCTGATGACTCCTGTTCTACAAAATAGTAGCCAGCACTGTCAAACTGAGCCAATTGCTCTACAGAAGAGATTTGTTTATCGATAATGTAGCGCGCCATCATGCCACGAGCCTTCTTAGCATAGAAGCTAATGACTTTGTATTGCCCTTTCTTACAATCCTTAAATACCGGAGTAATGATGCTCCCCTTAAGCTTTTTCGGATTAACCGCTTTAAAATACTCGTTGGAAGCGAGATTAATCAACACATCATCGCCTTGCTCTTTCAGAGCTTGATTGAGTTTATCGGTAATGATATCCCCCCAAAACTGGTACAGGTTAGTCCCCCTCGGGTTACCCAATCTCGTGCCCATCTCCAAACGGTACGGTTGCATCAGATCCAGTGGTTTCAATACACCATACAAGCCAGAGAGCATTCTTAAATGCTGTTGTGCATGTTCAAATCCGGCATCCGATAATGTTTCTGCTTCAAATCCTGTATAAACATCCCCTTTAAACGCCAAAATGGCGGGACGTGCATTATCCAACGTGAAGGTTGGGCTCCACTGCGCAAAGCGAGCCACGTTGAGCCCAGCGATTTTATCGCTCACTTTCATCAACGCTGAGATGTCGGCAGGAGTCAATTGACGGCAAACATCGATCAACTGAGCTGAATGGTCAATAAGCTCCGGCTGAGTATATTTGCTTGTCACCAACGGGGATTCGTAATCTAACGTCTTGGCTGGGGAAACAACGATGAGCATAATTTTCCTTCCTTTCTATTCTTATTTTATGGCTCACAGAGTACAAAAAAAGCCATGCGGTGTCTGCATGGCTTTTTCAATCTATTTAATCGTCAGTAACGATAACCGGCTATTTGTTGTTGTACCAAATGCCATCTTCCAACTGAGATTTTAACTCAGGGTAATCATTAGCATCGAAGGTGGGAACCTTACCTGCGGCTAGCTGACGGTTATAATCTTTCGCGAGCTTAATCACAATGCCAGAGAGCAGAATGATCGCCACCAAGTTAACAATCGCCATTAACCCCATCGAGACATCCGCCATTGCCCATACGGTAGGCAAGGTCGCCAATGAGCCAAACATCACCATGGCAAGGAAAACAATACGGAACAACGTTAACCCTTTCTTATTGTTGTGCTCTAAGAAAATCAGGTTCGTTTCGGCATAAGAGTAGTTGGCAATAATTGAAGTAAAGGCGAAGAAGAAAATCGCAAAAGCAACAAAAATCCCACCCCAACTGCCCACTTGTGAGCTTAATGCGCGCTGAGTCAGCTCGATACCGGTAATTTCACCGTGCGGTACATATTCACCCGACATCAAAATAATGGCGACGGTTGCTGAACAGATCACAATCGTATCAATAAAAACACCCAACATTTGCACGTAACCTTGAGAAGCAGGATGCGGCGGATAAGGCGTTGCAGAAGCCGCTGCATTAGGTGCTGAACCCATACCCGCTTCATTGGAAAACAGACCGCGTTTGATACCGTTAATCATGGCTTGAGCAATCGCGTAACCTAAACCGCCTGCGGCCGCTTCTTGAAGGCCAAATGCACTTTTGAAAATAAGGCTTAATACGGCTGGTAGCTTTTCTATATTAGTGACCATGACAAACATCGCAATCGCTAAATAAGCTAATGCCATGAAAGGTACAATCAACTCAGCGGTACGCGCAATTTTACGGATACCACCAAAAATGACGAAAGCCGAAATTGCAACGATGAAGATACCGACATACAGCGGATCAAATCCAAAAGCATTTTTCATAGCCCCTGCAATTGAATTAGCTTGAACGGCATTGAATACTAGGCCAAAAGCAATAATCAGGAAGATGGAAAACAGGACACCCATCCAACGCATACCAAGGCCTTTTTCCATATAGTACGCAGGGCCACCGCGGTAGTTACCATCTTTGTCACGGGTTTTGTATAGCTGAGCCAACGTGCTTTCAGCAAATGAAGTCGCCATACCAAGCATAGCAATCAACCACATCCAGAAAATCGCGCCTGGACCACCCGCCGTTAAAGCAACGGCCACACCAGCCATGTTTCCCGTACCAACACGCGCAGCAAGGCTAGTACAAAGTGCTTGGAAAGAAGAAATACCGGCTTTATCTGCTTTGCGGCTGTTTTTCAACACACTAAACATGTGGCCGAAATGGCGAAATTGAATGAATCCTAGGCGAACGGTGAAGTACACACCAACACCGACTAAAAGATAAACAAGGATGGATCCCCAAAGTAAATCATTCATTAAATTGATTAAGTCTGTCACAAGAACCTCTCATAGAGTGATAGCGCTGACCTAAGCGAAAAGCTTCACGAAAAAATGCACATGCTGCGAGTCAACGTTCTAACCAGCATGTTTTTATCGATATTATGCAATGCATTTTATTCGTCCAAAAAGTGAGGAGTCTCAACTTTTGAAGGGGCAACGTATTTTTGACGGGCGGATAATGCAACCTGAAAG
>NZ_CAWNIB010000257.1:0-20238 GCF_963874405.1 Vibrio sp. V08_P9A1T1 | reverse complement strand
ATAATGATTGATTAACGACTAATTATCCACAATCGTGTTAATAACGTGGATTAAAGAATATTTATCCTAGAAATGATTCTAAAATTGTGAATATAATCTCATGAAACTGAATACTGCATTTTCTTGATTTAGTCCAATAATGATAGGTTGTTCACAATAAGCTGCTGAAAATTTACACATAAACTCGATTAATGTGCCATTTCAATCGTAATAAATGCATAAATTTCCTGAGTCACTTAATTTCCTTACTCCATCAAAACGCACAATAGCATGCGTATATTGAGCTACTTAATGGCTTGTTTTCTGTTGAAACTGCTTCACGCTGCGCTTTTGAGCACTGCGGCGGTTGGCTTGCTTATCACGCGGTTTGCGCTTCGGTTCACCGCTGGTCGGTTGGTCTGTCACTGGAAAATCGGTCAACGCCTGCAGCGGTAAAGCGCGCTGCGTTAAGCTGCGGATTGCCTCCAGCGCTTGGCTTTCACCATGGCAGACCAGTGAAATTGCCACACCACCTTGACCAGCACGCGCAGTGCGGCCAACGCGGTGAATATAAACTGGCGCACTAGGCGGTAAATCAAAATTGATCACCACTGGCAGCGCGTCAATGTGAATACCACGCGCCAGTAAATCGGTGGCCACCAGTACATCCACTTGATTCGCTTTGAAATCAGCTAACGTTTTCTCGCGAATAACTTGATCTTTTTCACCATGCAAAGCCGCCGCACGAATACCCGCTTTGAGTAATTTTTTCGCGACCGCGTCAGCACTATCACGAGCACTAATGAACACTAATACTTGCTGCCCAGATCGCTGCTTAATCAGAGCAATTAATGCTTGTGCTTTACTGCCCTTATTCACAAGGTAGAGCTGCTCTTCAATTTCTTCCACCACTTGATTAGCTTGATTCGCCTCTATCTTTACCGGGTTATTTAACACGGCCAATGCCACCTGTTCGAGATCGGCGGCGAGTGTGGCGGAAAACAACAACGTTTGTTTGGTTTGGGGCATAAAACTGAGCAGGCGTTGTACATCCGGCCAAAACCCCATATCTAACAGTCTGTCAGCTTCATCTAACACCACACTGTGCATCGACTCCAATGAGATCAGTTGCTGTGTGAGTAAATCAAGCAAGCGGCCCGGTGTCGCGACGATTAAATGCGGTAATTTGGCCAACTGCGCAAGCTGCTCTTCTTGGGCCACTCCCCCGCATAAAGTGCATAAGCTAATGCCCATTTTGCTTGCCACGGTACTCAGCTCTTGGCTGACTTGTTGTGCTAATTCACGGGTAGGAACAATGACAACGGATTGAATTTCAAGAGTATTAACTTCAATCCGTTGCAGTAAAGGCAAACCATAAGCTAACGTTTTACCACTGCCCGTCTGCGCGAAGGCAAGCACATCTTGCCCAGAAAGTACGGCTGGAATAGCCAATTGTTGGATTTTGGTCGCCGTGTGTCGCGACGCAGGCAGCGCAGCCATCAAAGGGGCGCTTAAGTTAAGCTTAGAAAAATTCATAAACGACTAGCAGGGTGAAAAAGGTTGCGCCGAGTCTAAAGCTATTCATTCTCCATCACAACTGTCGATACGGATCAGGACTGAATCTGGCCGCCAGTACTCAAATTCGCAGTCCATGATCTCGCCATCTTGTTTGTAATTAACTCGACAAATTTTCATTACAGATTGGCCAGCAGCCAAGTTAAGGGCTTTTGCCACATGAAGAGGCGCAGCCGTAGGGATCACCTCAAAACGAGAACGCGTGGTGATGTAACCGTATTTTTGCTGATAGAGATGCGTTAACGAAGCGGTTAAATTTTCCTCTAATATCTTTGGAAACCACTGCGCAATCAGGCAGTTTTCGACAAACAGTACCGCTCGCCCGTCAATCGAGCGCAACCGTTCAATAATATGAATGGGCGTAATTCGGTCAATATCCATCGCTCTTGCATACTCACGAGAAGCCATCACGCTGCGTACCGCAACTAGCTTAGTTTCTGCGATTCGGTGCTGCTCGCGGATCATCTGGTGGAAGTGGCAACGCGATAGCGGGTTATAATGAATTCGCGCCGGAGAGACAAACCAGCCACGCCGCTCTTCTCGGTAAATCAACCCTTCGGTTTCCAGTGAAACCAAAGCGTCTTTAATTGTAATGCGCGTTGTATTAAACAATTCACTCAATTCACGTTCAGATGGCAGTTTTTGTCTGTCGCTCAGCATCCCACTGCAAATTTGCTCACGAAGGGTGCCTTTAATGTTACCAAGTTGGGTCTTTTCTAAAGGAGCATTTGCCACTGGCAAAGGGCTGCGAAATCTCATGCGTGACCTAGTCCAATATTATACAGAGTGAATAAACGTCTTTTAGACTACTTAAGGCAGATAACAGATTTATGACAGGCTAATTGATTGAATTTGAAATAAAAGTGCAATAGAAAATCATCAAAAATGTCAAATAACTACACCGAAAACGTCACAGTTCTTCCCTAGGATAAAAATCGAACTTACTGACCTAGTCCAGAAGGATAGCGACAATGAAAACCTTATTTACCCGCGCAACGACTGCCACAGCACTTGCGCTGACTCTTTCAACTTCGGCTTTTGCTAAAGAGGCTGATTTACAATCTTTGATCAACGCAGCGAAACAAGAAGGCCAAGTGTACAGCATTGGTATGCCCGGCAGTTGGGCTAACTGGCAAGATACGTGGAGCGATTTAGGTAAGATTTATGGCCTAAAACACCAAGATACGGATATGAGCTCAGCGCAAGAAATTGCCAAGTTTGAAGCCGAAAAGAAAAATGCGACCGCCGATATCGGTGATGTTGGCTTTGCGTTTGCTCGCGTGGCGGTGAAAAAAGGCGTAACTCAAGCGTACAAACCGAGCACTTGGAATGACATCCCTGACTGGGCCAAAGATAAAGATGGCCACTGGGCTCTGGCTTATACGGGCACCATTTCCTTTATCTCGAACAATAATCTAGTCAAGAATGCGCCAAAAACGTGGAACGATTTGCTCAAAGGCGATTACAAAATCAGTATTGGTAATGTCGGTGTTGCTGCGCAAGCAAATAATGCCGTACTAGCCGCTGCTTTTGCTCATGGTGGCAGTGAAAAGAACCTCGATCCGGCAATCGAATTTTTTGCCAAACTCGCCAAGCAAGGGCGCTTATCATTTACAGACCCAAGTATCGCTAACCTCGAAAAAGGTGAAGTTGAAGTGGCCGTATTGTGGGATTTCAACGCCCTAAGTTACCGTGACCAAATTGACCGTAACCGCTTTACCGTTAACATTCCGCAAGATGGTTCTGTGATTTCCGGCTACACCACCATCATCAATAAATACGCCAAAAACCCAAACGCGGCCAAGCTAGCACGTGAATACATCTTTAGCGATCAAGGCCAAATCAACCTTGCACAAGGCTATGCTCGCCCGATCCGCAGCAACGTTGCACTGCCTGCTGCGGTACAAAGCAAATTGATTGCTAACGATCAATACCAGAACGTGAGCCCAATTAGCGACTTTAATGCTTGGGAAAAATCAGCTCGTCAATTGCCACGTCAATGGCAAGAAAATGTCATTATCCACCAGCAGTAAGAGGCAACCATGAACAATAAGGTGATCCTTGTTGTTCTTGATGGACTCAATTATTCCGTAGCCCGTGATTGCATGGGCTACTTAAACGGATTAATTGAGCAGCAAAGAGCAACCTTATACTCCCTACAATGTGAATTACCTTCGTTATCGCGTCCTTTGTATGAATGTCTACTCACTGGCGTAAAGCCTGTCGAAAGCGGCATTGTTCATAACCACATTGTGCGCCTTTCACATCATCAATCCATCTTCAGTTTGGCAAAAGAGCAAGGGCTGACAACAGCCGCAGCGGCGTATCATTGGGTCAGCGAGCTCTATAACCGCGCGCCTTTTGATGCAACGCGCGATCGTTTTACCTGTGATAAAACACTCAATATTCAGCATGGCTGTTTTTATCACTGGGATCACTATCCCGATGAAGCACTGTTTTTAGACGCCGAACACTTACGTCGTACTCATCAGCCTGATTTTTTACTGATCCATCCAATGAATATCGATGATGCTGGACATAAGTTTGGCCTTGATTCAGGACAGTATCGTAATAGTGCACGCATGGCCGATGCGCTGTTATCTCACTTTTTAGAAAGCTGGCTAAACGATGGCTACCAAGTGATGGTGACCAGCGATCACGGCATGAACAATGACAAGTCACACGGCGGAATATTAACCGAAGAGCGCAACGTCCCGCTGTTTGTATTGGGCGATCAATTTTCGCACCAAGCTTGTGAGATCAAACAAACTGAGCTCTGCGGCCTATGCTGCCAACTGCTTAATCTTGATCACAATAAGCCCTTTTCTGCGGAGTGCTTAGCATGATCAGTAGCCAAGTAATTAGCAAGCCTAGCGCCTTGCTGAGCCAATCAACGCACTGGGCACGCAAACTCAAACCTGCGTTATGGCTTACTCCTTTTGCGCTGTTTTTCTACTTATTTCAGCTTGCCCCCATGCTGTGGGTTTTGTTCAACAGCTTTATCTCTGACGATCAATGGTCACTAGACCATTATCGCGAAATCTTCAGCTCATCCTTTATTTTGCAAGGGTTGGGCAACAGTTTGTGGCTCGCCATATGGTCCAGCGTCGCGGGCCTTGCGATTGCGGCAATGTTGGTCGCCTCCTTACGCCGAGTCGATGGCAAGCTGCGCGATGGTGTGATCGCCTTTACCAATATGAGCAGTAATTTTGCGGGCGTCCCTTTGGCATTCGCTTTCATTATTATTCTTGGGGTCAACGGCGCACTGACTTTGCTGCTAAAGCAATACGGTTTGATTGAAGAGTTCAACCTGTACGGCAAATGGGGACTGCTGGCGATGTATATCTACTTTCAGATCCCTCTTGGCGTGCTGCTGCTCTATCCTGCATTTGATGCGCTCAGTGATGACTGGCAAGCGGCGGCATCTACTCTGGGTGCCAACGGATGGCAATATTGGCAGAAAATCGCCTTGCCTGTACTTTCACCAGCCCTACTCGGCACCTTGATTATCCTAATCGCCAATGCGATGGGCGCATATGCCAGCGTCTACGCACTCACCTCCGGCAACTACAACGTCATTACGGTACGCATTGCCAGTTTAGTGGCGGGAGATCTGTTCTTAGAGCCCAATTTAGCCGCCGCCATTTCCGTGGTATTGATGCTAATTTTAGCCTTCATTACTGTGATCAATCAGTGGCTAATTGCGAAAAGCTATAGCGCAAGGAACACCCATGCAAAACGCTAATCCTACCCTTGATAAAATCACCTTTCATAAAAGTGTGGTCTATTCCATCGTGGGAGTGATGTTGCTGCCCATTTTAGCCACCTTGGTTTATTCCTTTTCTTCACGCTGGGGCGCAACGATTTTACCCGATGGCTTCACCTTTGACTGGTATCTCAAACTGCTGACCGACCCTCGCTTTCTCGATGCATTTGGCCGCTCATTGCTGATTGGCATCGCTTCTCTGACACTCAGCGCGGTTTTGATTATTCCGGCGATCTTCGTGGTGTTTTACTATTTCCCTCGTCTCGATAAAGTAATGAACCTGCTGATTTTAATTCCTTTTGCGGTACCGCCTGTGGTCTCTTCAGTTGGATTACTGCAACTGTACGCCGATAGCCAATTTCCAATTGTGGGTACACCTTGGATTTTGATTGGCACTTATTTCACCATTGCGCTGCCGTTTATGTACCGTGCAATTGCCAACAGTTTTGAGGCGATCCATCTACACGATCTCATGGATGCCGCGCACCTGCTCGGCGCAAGCACCAGCCGTGCTTTTTTACTGATCGTACTGCCAAACATTAGAAAAGGGTTGATGGCTTCGCTGTTTCTATCCTTCTCTTTTCTACTTGGCGAGTTTGTATTTGCGAACATTCTGGTCGGCACGCGCTATGAAACCTTGCAGATTTATCTCTACAACATGCGTCAGACTAGTGGTCACTTCACCTCCGCGTTAGTGATGACTTACTTCCTATTTATCTTTTTACTGACTTGGCTCGCCAGTCGTTTTAGCCGAGGATCCACTCAATGAATTCCACGACCCACACAACCTCTCGCTCTGATTACGTCCACGTCGCCAACCTCACCAAACGCTTTGGCAACAATACCGTTTTTGAAGGGATTGAATTTTCCATTGAGCAAGGGGAATTTGTCACGCTACTTGGTCCGAGCGGCTGCGGGAAATCGACTCTATTACGCAGTTTGGCTGGCTTAAATCCCGTCGATGACGGCGAAATTTGGGTCAACGGTGAAAACATCACTAACCAAACACCACAGCAACGCGGCATTGGCATGGTGTTTCAATCCTACGCTCTGTTTCCGAATATGACGGTGGCTGAAAACATCGCTTTTGGCCTCAAAATGCAAGGGCAAGACAGAGCTTACATCGCGCGCGAAGTACAAAAAGTGGTCGAACTGGTTTCGCTGATAGGGAAAGAAAAACACTATCCCAACCAGCTCTCGGGTGGGCAGCGCCAACGCGTCGCTTTAGCTCGCGCCTTAGTGGTCAAGCCGCGTATTTTGCTACTTGATGAACCCCTTTCAGCACTGGATGCCAAAATTCGCAAACACTTGCGCCAGCAGATCCGTGATATTCAAAAAGAGCTCAATCTCACCACCGTATTTGTAACCCATGATCAAGAAGAGGCGATGATTCTCTCTGATCGTATTTTTTTAATGCACCAAGGTGAAATCGTTCAGCAAGGCTCCCCAGAAAGCATTTATACTCAGCCAGCCAATGAGTTTGTGGCTGGTTTTATGGGCCATTACAATTTAGTAGAGGCGGCCACCGCCAAGCAGTTGTTTAACATAGACACGGCTTGGAAAGTGGCTATTCGCCCCGAATCCATCTACGTCAAAGAAGCTGGGCGGAGCTATGGTGCCCATGTTTCTGCGCCGCAACATGGCACCATCAAGCATCACCAATTACTGGGTAATGTCATTCGCTACCATGTGGATGTGCGAGGCTGCGAGCTCACGGTCGATTTACTCAATCGTTCATCAGAGCGATTATTTGCCACTGGCAGTCAGCTAGAATTACTGTTTAACCTTAACGAAATACAACCTGTGAGAGCCTAAATAGATGCCGACACCTCTATACGTTTTTGATATGGACGACACATTGATTGACGGCGACTGCGCAATGATTTGGAGCGAATATTTGGCCGATAAGGGCATAGCGAGCGACCCTGATTTTGTCGCGCAGGATAGGCTGATCATGTCACGCTATGCCAGCGGTGAAATGGACATGGAAGATTACCTCGATTTTGCGATGCAACCTTTGCTCACCCTGCCCACAGAGCAAGTCCAGCGCTTGGCGGACGATTGTGTCACTACACGCATCGTACCTAGGCTATTTCCTCAAGCCAAAGCACTCATTAAACAGTTAACGGACGAGCGTATCCAAATGCTCATTATTTCTGCGTCTGTCAGTTTTTTGGTTAAAGCTGTCGCCCGTAAAATCGGCGTTGCAGAGGCGATGGGTATCGATATGGTCATAGAGAACAACCATTACACCACGCATATTTTGGGAACACCCACCTACCGAGACGGTAAAGTCACTCGCTTAAATGAATGGCTAGCTAAGCGCCCACAATACGTGGGTCAAGTGCATTTTTTCACTGACTCGATCAATGATTTACCTTTGTGTCTACACGCCGATTTCACCTATTTGGTCAACCCATGCACGCGCCTCATCCAATACGCTCAGCCCCAACGATGGCCGATATTAAAGTGGGGCTAATCACATCCTCTACTTTTGATGAACCATGTAGCTTGAGGCACTGGCGGTAAACTTCTAGTATGAAGACAATAAGTTAACCGAGCCTCTCGCCATGAGCATGAAACATCGCATTGCCTTTATCTCTCTTTTACTGTCAACTCTCAATGCTTGCTCGCCGGAAAATAGCGCGCAAGCATTGGGCACTTTAGAGCGAGACCGCATCACTTTTTCCGCCACCGCCAATGAGATCATTCGCGCGCTTCCTGTCGCGGAAGGCAGCGCAGTGCATGCTGGCGAAATATTGGTTCGACTAGATACCAGAAATCAGCAGGCGGTGCTGGCCCATGCACTCGCAGAGGCGGCCAAAGCGCAAGCGTATTTGCTCAAACTGAGCAATGGTGAACGCCAAGAAGACACGGCGGCCGCACAAGCCAAAGTCAATCGCGCGCAAGCCAAACTGACAGAGGCGTTGCAAAACTTCAAACGTGTGGAAGAACTGGTCGGTAAAAAGCTCCTCAGCCAATCAGAAAAAGACAGCGCCACCGCCACGCGTGACGCCGCTCGCGCCGAACTCGATTCTGCAAAAGAAGAGTTTGCTAAGCTAACCGCTGGTACTCGCCCTGAAGATATTGAACAAGCCCAAGCGGCGCTGACCGCCGCCAAAGCCGACGTCTCACTGCAACAGCAAAAGCTCGACGAGTTAACCATTGTCGCAACCCGCGATGGAATTTTGGATAACCTCCCGTACAACTTGGGTGAGCGCGTCCCAAGCAACGGCATTGTCGCTATCATCCAAGCAAGCCGCATCCCTTATGCTCGTGTCTACGTTCCCGCACCACATCGTTTAGCGGTCGTGCCGGGCGCACAGTTTCCAGTGCATATCGACGGTATAAAAGAGCCGCTGCAAGGCATTGTGCGTTGGGTGGCAACGGAACCCTCTTTCACGCCTTACTACGCACTGACCGAAAATGAACGCGCCCGCTTAATGTATCTAGCCGAAGTGGATCTGCCCGAATCCACGCAATCGCTCCCTTCTGGCATTCCGGCGCAAGTCGATTTAGCGAGGCAAAAATAGTGACTGAACTCGCCATTCACGCCCGTAATGTGGTCAAAAAATTTGGGGATTTCACTGCGATTGAAGGCATCAATCTGAGTGTCCCCAAAGGAACCATTTACGGTTTTCTCGGCCCAAATGGTTGTGGCAAATCGACCACAATTCGCGTGCTCACGGGTTTATTAAGCCCTACCTCCGGCAGTGTTGATGTGCTGGGGTTAGCGATCCCAAAACAATCCGAGCAATTGCGCCTAAAAATTGGTTATATGACGCAAAAATTTTCGTTATACGATGATTTGACCGTAGAGGAAAACCTACAATTTATTGGGCAAATTTTTGGTATGCCGCGCAAAGCATTGGCACAACGGCTCAATGAACAGTTGTGCACTTATGGGCTTGATCAGCGCCGAAAACAACGCGTAAGTGGGATGAGTGGCGGCCAAAAGCAGCGCTTGTCACTAGCAGCCGCCACGATGCATAAACCTGAACTGCTGTTTTTGGATGAACCAACGTCGGCGGTCGATCCTGAAAATAGACGGGAATTTTGGGAACAATTGTTCGATCTTTCAGACCAAGGCACCACCATTTTGATCACCACTCACTACATGGATGAAGCGGAACGCTGCCACCGTTTAGCCATCATGGAATCGGGTTTAATTCGTGCAGATGGTGAGCCAGAAACCTTAATGAACACGATGGGCGTCAACATTGTCGAAGTCCGAGCCCATAATTTGCGCCAATTAAAAGAAAAAGTCATGGCTCGGGCGGAGGTTCGCTCTGCTGCGCAACTTGGCATCCGCTTGCGGATCCTTATTCATCAACAAGTCACACAACCTATCGCGTGGCTAAAAACAACCTTCCCTGAACTGGCTGAAGCTGAGATGAATCTAGCTCGCCCAAGTTTGGAAGATGTCTTTGTCACTGTGACTGGCAAGGGGCGTCAATGAAAGCACTGTTTCGAATGAAAGCGGTGATGGTGAAAGAGATACGCCAACTCTCGCGAGACAGAATTACGTTTGGCATGGTAGTGATGATCCCACTGATCCAGCTGTTGCTGTTTGGCTTTGCCATCAATACTGACGTACGCAATATTCCGATCGCCATCGTTGATCAAAGTGAAAGTACCCTCGGACGGTTAATTGTAGAGTCAGTCAAAGCCACACAGGTTGTGAGCGTCAAACACACTTTTGCCACAGCAGAGCAAGCTGAACATGCGATTGAACAAGGTAACGTGAGAGCAGCGCTGATCCTGCCAAAAGATCTCACCCAGCGCGCGGTGCAAAAACGCGTGTTAGGTCAGTGGATTGTTGATGGCTCCGATACGATGATCAGTGCCTCCATTTTAGGTCTGCAATCCATGCCGCTGACCGATTTTGATTTTGACATTCGTCCAGCCACCGTCAAAACCTTTGAAGTCACGCTGTTTTATAACCCCACTCGCCGCTCTGCGGTTAATATCGTGCCCGGTTTACTGGGGGTTATTTTAACCATGACGATGATCCTCTTCACCAGTGCCGCGATTGTGCGAGAAAAAGAGCGCGGCAATTTAGAACTGCTGATCACAACGCCAATTCACTCTATTGAGCTTATGGTCGCCAAAATTGTGCCCTATATTTTTGTCGGATTAATTCAGGTCTTCATCATCTTGGGCTTAGGGCATTTTATTTTTGACGTGCCCATTAATGGTGCAATCAGCCAAATTCTCTTCGGTACGCTGCTGTTTATCGCCGCCAGTTTGACCTTAGGTTTGGTGATTTCAACCATTGCTTCCACTCAACTGCAAGCCATGCAAATGACTGTTTTTATTTTACTGCCTTCGATTTTACTTTCTGGATTTATGTTTCCCTACGAAGGCATGCCAGTCGCAGCGCAGTGGATTTCTGAAGCGTTGCCTGCGACTCACTTTATGCGCATGATCCGCGGGATTGTGTTGCGCGGTGCTAACCTCATGGATCTATGGCGAGATGCGCTATGGATGTTGAGCTTTACCGTCGGTGGGATTATCGTCGCGTCGTTGAGATTTAAGAAATCCCTTGATTAACGCCATTCACATTTGAAGGCTAATTTTTAAGCCAAAAGAAGGAAACTAACATGTTAAAGTCACTGATGACCAAAGCGTTATTGTGTGTAGGCCTGATCTCCAATACCTCAGATGCATTGGCATCGGAGCGCTCAACGATAGCATGGCAATGGATTGAAAATGGCGCGCTTTTAGTCGATGTTCGAACCGCAGCAGAATTCGCAGCTGGCCATATTGAAGGTGCGTTAAACTACCCACTTGATACTGTTAGCAGTGCTTTTTCTCACATCGATAAACAACAACCGATTGTAGTTTACTGCCGCAGCGGCAATCGATCGGGCCAAGCCATGGCCTATTTACTCGAGCAAGGGTTTACTCAAGTACATAACGGCGGCGGTTTAGAGGAAATGATCATTCATCCTTCGGCAATAAAGCCGCTCAATTGATGTTAACCTACTCACATTCACGTTATCGCTCTGTTTGTTCTTAATTGGCTCTCAAAGCGCAACAGAAAGACAGCGCTTGTTATTCGGCAACAATGATCGATTTTTTGATTGGAACGTAGAAGATGTTCGATAACCAATCTCAACGGTATACAGCATGCGAACGTACAAAACCTTACGCTTGATCCTAGGCGATCAGCTCAACATCAAGCACTCTTGGTTTAACAAAACGGATGACTCCGTACTGTACGTGATAGCTGAACTTAAACAAGAAACAGGCTATGTAAAACATCACATTCAAAAAATCTGCGCCTTTTTTGCCGCGATGGAAGCTTTTGCCGAATTATTGCAAAGTGAGGGACACCAGGTTCTCTACTTGACCCTTGATGAAACTGCCGATTATTTGCAGCTACCACCATTGATTAGTGATCTGTGTCATCAGATCAACGCAGAATACTTTCACTATCAGCGACCTGATGAATACCGAGTTTGGCAACAGTTGCAGGAGCTAAACCTCTCTCATACACAAGTGACTTGTTTTGATACTGAACACTTTTTATTGCCTTTTGACGAGATCACTCAGCATTTTAACACCGACAAAACCACTATTATGGAGCCGTTTTATCGCAAAATGCGTAAGCGATTCGGTATTCTTCTGCAAGATGATCATCAAACGCCTTTGGGTGGGCGTTGGAATTTTGATCACCAAAATCGCAATAAGCTCAGCGTGCAAGACATAGAAAACCTACCCAAACCACTTAGCTTTCAAAACGATGTCAGTGCAATTTATAACCGTTTACAGGATCATAATATTCACGTTTTCGGCCTGTATACTCCTTCATTGTTATGGCCGATTAACCGCTCACAAGCACTGTCATTATTGGCCCACTTTTGTCAGTACGGCTTGCCGCTGTTTGGTCGCTTTCAAGATGCAATGACGGCAAAGAGCCCACATCGTTGGAGCCTTTACCATAGCCGGCTCTCTTTTGCACTCAACTGCAAACTACTATCGCCTGCAGAAGTCATTCAAAGTGCACTCATGCGATTTGAGAATGACAATACGATGGATTTAGCACAAATCGAAGGATTCATTAGGCAAATTTTGGGCTGGCGTGAGTACATTCGAGGCATTTATTGGGCGAACATGCCCCAATACGCCAAGCACAACGCCCTTGATGCTCAACGACCTCTTCCTCACTACTATTGGACAGGGGATACTCGTATGCATTGTGTTAAACAAGCCGTAACTCAATCATTGGAGTTTTCCTACGCACATCATATCCAACGTTTGATGATCACGGGTAATTTTGCACTCCTATCAGGTTGCGAGCCGGATGAGGTGGATGACTGGTACTTAGGTATTTATATTGATGCATTGCAATGGGTAGAAATGCCCAATACCCGAGGTATGGCTCTGTTTGCTGATGGGGGAATTGTTGCCACCAAGCCTTATGCCGCAAGCGGCTCTTACATCAATAAAATGAGTGATTACTGCAAAGATTGTCACTACCAAGTAAAGAGCCGTAGTGGTCTAAATTCATGTCCATTCAATAGTTTATATTGGCAGTTCATGCTCACTCATCGTGAACGGTTAGCCAAAAATCCAAGGATAGGCATGATTTATAAAAATTGGGATAACACTGAAAACGCCACTCAACAAGCAATCTTAGATCAAGCTCAATACTATCTACACCATATTGAAGAGCTGTAGCTCGTCGGCTTACTGGTCACGTTTTTATTTATGCAATTTGGTGAGCACGCTGCAAGTAACTATAATCATGCTATTCGATTAAATATCAGTGAGTGATTATGCAACAACAGCAAGTCCATATGGACCAACGTATTTGCCAGCAATGCTCAGAAAAACAAAACTTGCCTTTTGACTTCACCATGGCTTTCCAACCCATAGTGAACGTTGCAGATAACACCATCTTTGGCTACGAAGCACTCGTACGAGGTCTGAATAATGAATCGGCTTACTCCATCATTGAACAAGTCAGTGATGACAACCGATACCGCTTTGACCAACTTTGTCGAATCAAAGCGATTAAACTCGCGGCTAAACTAAAACTGTCAGGTATTTTGAGCATTAATTTTTTACCTAATGCCGTTTACCAACCAGAGCGCTGTATCCGCACCACATTAGAGGCAGCAAAGCAGTTCGGTTTCCCGACAGAACGGATCATGTTTGAATTTACTGAGGTGGAAAAAATCGTAGACACAGCGCACATAAAACGGATCGTCGCTTATTACTCCAACCTAGGATTTACTACCGCGATTGATGATTTCGGTGCAGGCTACGCCGGGCTTGGGCTATTGGTTAACTTCCAAACTAAAATAGTAAAATTAGATATGTCACTGCTGCGTAATATCGATCAAGACATCACGAAGCAAGCAATCGTCCGTCATACTGTCGCAATGCTCATTGAGCTAGGGATTTGTCCACTCGCTGAAGGTATTGAAACTCAACAAGAAATGTTATGGCTAAAACGACTCGGCATTGAACTCATGCAAGGCTACTATTTTGCGAAACCTGAGTTTGAAGCGTTGCCTACAGTGACGTTTTGAACCATAACATCAGCCTCTAATTTTGTGGATCCATCAAACCACGAAATGCTTGGGCATAAGTTTCAACTGTTCAATACGGCCCGACATGGCTGTTTCCACCTCGGCTAACCACTCATAACGTTTAGTATATAGACGGCGTTTATTGCGATTTAGCGTCTCAACACCTTTACGGTTTGGCGTGGTTGGCAAACGGTACAAATATTTGCTCATTTTCTCTGCTTCGTACTCTGTCCACAGTTCATCGTAATCAAAGCTTACTGATTTGCGCTTTGAGCCAATATAACGCAACGCTTGATACATATGGCCGCGGTTAGAAATCGCATACAGGTTTTCAACCCCTAAAATACGCGCTAGCGTCATGATCATTTCAACCATCAGTGCTTTAGTTCTTAAGCCGTGAGTCGTGCGCGTCAAATCTTTAATGATTTGATTACGATCGGTCACACCACTGCTTGGACCTTGTAGTGAACCAATGTAAATACTGCGCCCTTGATCAGAAACATTGAAACTGATCGAGTAAATTTTCTGCCCTTTTTCATCCGTCAGTTGCAGCCCCAACGAACCTTCTCTTATCTCTCCACTGCACAGGCTTAATGAATAACTCGCCCCATTTTTGTCGTAAAAATCAAAAATAGAGAAGCCTGATTCTGAGAAAAACTTCGCAGCATTAAAGCCAAACTGTTCAACTAAGTAGATAAAATGTTGATTAATGTGCCATGTACGCTCTTTGGCAGACCAATTGACGCAGAGATAAGGTTTTAATGGTTTTTCCAAAAACTGTGGGCATTGCTTCAATACCTCCGCTAACTCGGAGCACGAAAACAGCCTCAGCATACTTTTTAGAGCATAGGCATTGGTCACGCCCCATAAACAAAAACGGATATTCTTCCTGATTTTAGACCAGCCTTTGGTATTGGGGTAAATCGTTTCGGAGAGTTCAGACAGGCTAAACAGGTAGTCGAGTTTATTTTCAATTATCATAGTATGGACCAGAATTTCAGCAGCTAGGACAGCCTCAAACATTGGGGAGTCGCTCATTGAAAATAATGTACAGTGTTTCATTGATAGGTGCTGTCCTGAGTTTGTATGAAAATGTCAGCCTTCGTCATTAGCTATTTACTTAGCGCGCTAACTAAACTATATTACTTAGCACGCTAAGTAATATGTGACTCGTTATGATTGAAAACACACACACCCTGAAAGAATTATCACTCGCTGAGCAGTTTGCTCGTCTCTCACGCTTATGGAAAATGGTGGCGGACCGAGAACTCTCACCCTTGGGCCTTACCCATCCTCGTTGGACCGCATTGTGGAAATTACAGCGTCTCGGTGACAACGTCAGTCAAAAAACCTTAGCCGAAGCGTTAGAAATAGAACTGGCTTCTTTGATGCGAACTTTAAAGCAGCTCGAAGAACAATCGCTGATCGAACGTCACTGCTGTCACAACGATAAGCGCGCTCGAATCGTCAGTTTGACGAGTAACGGGCGTGCTCTTATCAAGCAGATGGAAACCCGTATTTTGCAAGTTCGCCAAAACTTACTGGGTAATATTGACGATCAACAATTGTACCAACTGACTCTTACGCTCGAACAAATCTCACACAACGCTCTAGATACGCTCAGCAAACCGATAGCAACACCTTCAAAGGAACAATAATTACTTATGACACCTGATCAAAAATTTGCACTTTGGATCAAATATTCCATCGTCGCTTTTGTGGCGCTCTTTGCCTATTTTTTGGTGGCCGATTTGGCTATGCCTTTAACACCGCAAGCCATGGCAACGCGGACTGTGACCAAAATATCTCCCCGAGTTAATGGTCAAATCAGTGATGTTTTTGTCACTAATAATCAAACCGTACACAAGGGTGAAGTACTTTTCACCATCGACCCACAACCCTATCAACTGGCGGTAGAGCAGGCCCAACTCAATTATGAACGTGCGGTACAAGGTAACGCTCAATTGGATGCATCGATTGCAGCCGCAGAAGCTAATGTCACGGCAAGCCGTATCGTTGCCGATCAAAAGTTGCGCGAAGCTAACCGATTAAACACTCTGTTTGCACGCAATGGGACTTCTCAGCAACTTAAAGACGATGCACAAAGTGGCGCTACCGCCGCGAAAGCCAATTTGGTTGCAGCGCAAGCTCACCTGCAAGAATTGCACGTCAGTCGAGGTAATAGTGACGAGAGTAACGTCAGCATTCGCGCCGCTTTGAACCAATTGGCGCAGGCCAAGCTAAACCTTGCCTACACACAAACGCTAGCAGAGCAAGATGGTGTCATTACCAACTTACAGCTTGAAACGGGCACCTACGCCGCAGCAGGTATGCCGTTAGTTGCATTGGTGGCGACGGATGTAGACGTGATTGCTGATTTTAGAGAAAAAAGCTTACGCCATTTCCCAGACAATAGCCGCGCCCTAGTTGCTTTTGACAGCAAACCCGGCGAAGTCTTTACCGCGCGTATTCGTAGCCTTGATGCTGGGGTAAGCACTGGTCAGTTTGATGCGAATGGGCGTTTAGCCACTCCAACAGAATCTAATCGCTGGGTGCGTGATGCACAACGCATGCGTGTGCACCTTTCGCTCGATGAAACGATGTCAACATTGCCTTCCGGTGCTCGTGCGACGGTACAGTTGCTACCAGAAAGTGGCCCGTTTGCTTGGCTGGCAAAAATGCAAATTCAGTTTCTGAGCACTCTGCACTACGTCTATTAAGCGGAGTAAAAAATGCGACTTTGGGATCATCCATTATCTGAAAATGACTTTCGCCAATGCGTCAGAATAGCAACAGGTGCGACGCTTGGTTTTACCTTTTGTAAACTACTGGGTTGGAACTACGGGGTATTTTTTACCGTAACACCGATGCTGTTACTGGGCATGGTGCCCGTCATGAATGCGCACGCCGCAAAGCAACTGCTCGCTTCCGCCGTCGTTTGTGGCTTAGAAGTAGCCATTCTCGGGGGGCTGTTTGGCGCTCATCCGGCACTGATGACGATGATGGCTTTCGTATTGTTTCTCTACAAATTTGCTTGTATGTCGAAAGGCAGCTTATTCTTATTTGGAGCGAACAGCGTATTGAGCCTGAGCATCATGCTGCACTTTGCAAGCTACCCCACAACTGATCTTAACGATCTGATTACCAGCAACTTTATCGCGAATTTGCTTTCGGTAATGGTCGCTTATCTGGTGACATTCTGTATTCCCGACGCACAGAAAAGGCAACCTCCCGCTCATGCAAGCGTGGCCAAAGAGTCACATCGTATGCGCCATGAAGCGCTCATGGGCGCAACCATTGCCACACTCTCTTTCGTTGTGTTTCAAATATTCGATCTGCAAGATTCAATGTCCGCGCAAGCCACAACCTTGTTGCTACTTTTCCCGATGCATTGGAACGGAGCGCTAGGCTACGCACGCAAACGCGCGATGGGTACTCTGCTTGGTGTCACTTTCGGTATTGCGGTCCAACTGCTGCTCTACGATTGGTCAGGTCAGCTTTTATTTGTTACTCCGCTGCTGTGGATAGGTGCGATGCTCTTTAGCTACTGGCATGTAAAAGAATCCAGCGGTTCAGGGGTCGGCTTTGGCTCATTGACTACCTTGGGGATCTTGTTTGGTCAATATTTGACGCCGGGCAATGATTTAATTTTCAGTGCCCTGTACCGAGTCGGCAGTATTTTGTTTGCTATTGTCGCCACATTACTTACAACCTATGTGATCCATCGATTGCTGAATCAATTCAAAGCCACCCAATTTGGCCAGTAATTAAAAACCCTGCACATAGGTGCAGGGTCAACATCACAGCAAACCTTTATTCAAAGGATAAGCGTGCCGAATTTAATACACCCGTTAAACCTTGATAGTGATCCGCCACGACTAAACGCCACTGGCCTTGCACGTTCATTTGTTGCATTCCGCTGAGTGTAAAGCGAACACGATAAGCCGTGTTGCGATCATACTGGTTATACGATTTTAAGTTCCAATAGCCACCATCAGGTGCATACAACTTGACTGAAACATCACCCACAAATGGGTGTTCAATATCAAGTTGAATAGTGGCCGTTTCCGCATTTCCTTGATAAGTCACATTAATCGGAAGTGCTAACTCTCCTTGTGCATGATCGGGAATGGCAAAAGGCCCTTGTAAATCATAGATGGCTTGTTGGGGCGAAGTCGGTTCGGTGGGTGACGTTCCTCCGTCATTACTCCCATCTGGACGTGCATAAATCGCCGCAATGTGTGGCGCGCTCAGGCCAATCGCTCGCACCGAGTTCGCGTAGTCAGTGACACCACATGCTTGACCTTTACACACTTTGCTTGGGTTAGAGAATGTGTAAGAACGGCTATGAATACCAAATAAGAAACCATAGGCCATGGTCGTCGCAAATTGGCCTTGAACCCCATAACCATACGCATCTTGCTCTGTACCATTTGAAAGATGGGGTTCGCCATTGTACTGTTCATGAGCATGGTTCAAGCCCAAATTGTGGCCTAATTCGTGAATAAACGTATCATCGCCACACTCATTCAAATAGCTATGACTGTACATTCTAGATTGCGCATAACGCGCACTATTGTTCCAATACGCGGCAGGGATTATCCATGCTAGACCACAGCTCAGCATGTAAGTACCATTACCTTTATCTTCATAATCAGGAGAATTTTTAATATCTAGATTACGAAACAGCGCCACCATATCCGCGCCAACCTGCTTACGATATTGCTCAATATCGGCAAACGCCGGATCTTGTTTATTGCCGGGAGTAATCGCATCAAGCGCCTGCTCTTGCGATTTTTTCAGCCCTCTTTGCGTATCGTATTTTACTTCTTTCGTGCCAATTAAGTTGACTTTGATGTCCAGACCACTTTGACGCAGAATTTCATTTCCCACGTTAAATCGGTGCTGGATTTGAGCCACGTGATCTTTCTGAAACCACTCAGCGGTGCCAGGTGTGTAAACACCTAGAATATCAATTTCTGTGGTTGCGCTACTCGGTAACGCATGCGTTGCTAACACCACGGCTAATGCCAATGACGCTATTTTCATAGAAAACTCCTACATTATTTATTTTATTAACACACAAAGCCGTGCGTTTTAGGTATCAATGGCTGGTCGAGGTTTCGTCATAGCCATGATTCGGTGGTACTCGGTAAACCCATGCTTCACTGCCGTTGCCTTCAAGCTTCACTTGACCACTGGGATGACCAATAAAACCAAGTACTGCCGTTTTGCCGAAAGTGAATGTGGCCGGGTAAACTTCCCCGTCGAGTTCAAACTGCCCAGACCAAGTCCGGACGCCTTCATTCTGAATTTCTGATGAAGTGACTTGGATATTGACTGGCTGGTTATCAGGCATAGTGACCGTGACAGCATCGCCCGTTGCCAGAACTCGGAATTGTTCAATATTTTCGATTTCGATCGCTTTGATTTCCGTCACTGCATCACTTTTTGGCCTAATGGCTTGCAACGCTGGGCTTGGGTTGATGTCGTGCCATACTTCATCAACGGTTTGTGCCGCAAGCATGCGCTCTTCAGTGATAGGCTCTGAATTCAGAGCAGAACGAGCATCTCCAGCGCTCGATGCATCTTCTCGTGGTGGCTTCATCAGCTGACGCTCATCAGCAACTGTTGCGGCTTTAAAATCAGTATCCTCGTTATTATTCGGTGCTTTTGGAGCAGGCACTAATGTTAATGAACTATGGCTAATGTAATATTTACCAACAATGAGACCGAATATTACTAATAACAAAATGGTCATTATCTTAACTTTCAAACTTTATATCTCCGACAATTAGACGTGCATATATATAGATACATAAGATGTATGAATACAATTAAATAACGTGATCTTAAGTCAATAAAGTTAAGGTTAAATATACTCAAACTTTATAGATTTGAATGATGATCTAATTTTCAAAAAAATGAATGCAATGCGCTAAATAAAATATCAAGCCAAAAGAAAAACAATAATCCGTAATTAATAAATTAGTTATTATTGTTTGATGGCAATAAACAGAGAAAATTAAAGAAGAGATGGTACTCTTGATAACGACGAGTCTTATGAAAAAGGCACTTAAAAGCGCAAAAATACAGTTTAGGCTGTCTATGACTAAACAACTTGAAGTTGCAGGTCGATATGGTAAGTGAGCACCCCATAGCAATAGCTAAAAATGTAGCCAACATCGCTACAGCTTTCAATGGGAAGGAAAAAGCCTTCATTCTCGAAGCTCTTTAATCTATGGCTGAGCACTTTTCTGGAACTGTAAACCAACTAATTTGGTATTTTATCAAAACGTAATTCACTATTTATCCTCATGACCAAAAAATAAGATATTTATCTACTCGGACATAAATCTGATTATTTCTTGACAC
>NZ_CAWNIB010000256.1:0-20313 GCF_963874405.1 Vibrio sp. V08_P9A1T1 | reverse complement strand
AGATAAGCCGCCATTTATGCAAGCTAACAATTTAATCAGAGATTTTCCAGATAAACAATTTATGACTAAAACGACTATCATGGCCTCTGGTTATATTGATGATTTCCATTCACATCCATGGCACCAAATCGTCTTCCCACGCCAAGGTTTGTTACAATCAGACATTAGTGATAAAAGTGGAATAGTCCCTCACAATGGTATGCTCTTTATCCCCGCCAATACCATTCATAAGTCTGTTGCAATTACAGACACACAATTTTTAGCGATTTACCTCAACCCTAACAAACATGTGCAGTATGGAAGTGAGCCTAAATCCTGTCAGGTAAACTTCTTCCTCAAAGAGTTGATATTGCTTTTGTTTGAAAGTGATACGCTTTCACAGCCGGAATCCAACTTGGCACATTTGTTAACGGTCTTACGAGATCAGATCGAGGTAGCAAAAAGTTATGAAATACCACTTCTCATCCCTACGGACAAACGCCTTTTATCTATTTTTCTACAGCTTAAACAGCAACCTGACTTACCGTTTACGTTAAAAGAATGGGCAAAAAAAGTCGGAGCATCTGAGCGCACATTGTCCAGATTATGTGCGAAAGAGTTCTCTCAATCATTTGCTCTGTGGCGACAAAATATAAGGCTGGTTTTATCTCTGCCATTATTAAGCTCGGAAATGAGCATACAGGAAGTTGCTATGGAGTTGGGGTACGCATCTGATTCATCCTATGTACAGGCTTTTAAAAAGCTGTTCAATCAGACACCAAGAAAATACCGCACTGCAAACCTATAAAAGAATACAGACTCTCTAATACACGGATTACACCACTTTTGGGATTATTTTTAGTATAGCAAAATCAAGAACCATCTCTGATGCACTATCTGAGACGAAACTCACTTTGGGGCAAAATTGAGTTTCATGGGATCGTGGGTTTGTACTCCATGAATTACCTCAGGCATGGAAAACTCAGACATGCAAAAGGCAAGATTCATAGAGAATCAATGCGTGGGTTCATATCAACGCTATTTTGATCGAGAAGGGCAGTTCAAGTAGAAAAATCAGGCAGGGGATACGGCTCCTGCCTGAGGGCGGTACAGCTTAAAAGTGGTAAGCGACGGTTGCGCCAACGAGCCATTGGTTTGCGCTTTCTACGATTGGCGAATTGGCGACATCAGAGCCTAAACGGGTGTAAGAACTGGTTTGGGTGATTTCCCAACGGTCATTAATTGGGTAAGCCAGTTTGTAACCTAGGTTGTAAGAGAAGCCGCCACCTGCATGGTAAGCTTTACGCTGTGCGGTCGCTTCTTTGTCTTTCACACCGAAATAGTAGTTGTTGTAATCCGAACTCTGGTAACTAATGCCCGCAAAAGGTACCAAATCAACAGCACCTAAATCGATGACATGGAAGTAGTTAACGCCAGTTTTGTAGCCTTTGTTTTCTTTGAGAATATCATGTTGGAAGTAGGTCGATACGGTACCGTTACCCAGTGCGATATCAGCATTTAAACCTAGATCAATCGTGGCTTTACGCTTATCCATTCCTTTAACGCTGTTTGCCGAATCTTGGTCATAAGTAACGCCGCTGCCCGTCAGGTAAGTACCTAGATTAACGACATCCCCTGTGTTACCAAAGAAGCGGTAGTTAATACCGGTGAGGTCTGCATTCAAATCTTCACCGTGGTAGCCAAAGTTCAGCAAAGCGCTGTAAGACTTGTCTTGATCCTTGAGTAGGTCAGTGCTGCCAAAAGCACCCACTTCCGCAACCCATTGACCTTCATGAGTATAGATATTGCCGTTACGAATGTACGTTTGGGCAGCTAAAGTGTTGCCCGCGATAAGCGATGCTGTAATAAATAGTGCGATCTTTTTCATTATGTTCTTCCATTTAAGGGCTTATGTTTGGATGTGAACACTGTACAAAATCGATAGAGAGGATAATATCAATAGCTTGTATGGTTATGTCTGACTTTTGTCAAAGCGGCTTATTCTTGCCTTACTCGTTGCAGTGGTTGGCTACGTTCGTTTATCCGAATCACATAGCCTTTCAGGCTTGATTTTGTGTGGGCAGGGCTCTGTTTGCTTGGCGCGGTGTTTTTTATTTTCAGACCGCAAATCCTCGAAGTACTTGCGAAAAGTATTGGCTGATTGCTGGTGAGTATTTGGCAGGCGACCAATATTTAAGAGGCAAATGCCGGATAAATAAACTCGTAAAAAAAGCCGTTGTGTGGGAAACGGCTTTTTATGGGATTATTCGCTGAATTTCTTAAAAATAATCGAGGTGTTGATGCCACCAAAAGCAAAGTTATTGCTCATTAGATATTGCACATCCAGCTCACGTCCTGTGCCTGTAATGTAATCAAGATCGCCACATTGCGGGTCGATGTTATCTAGGTTAAGGGTTGGATTAAACCAACCGCTGCGCATCATTTCTAAACCCAACCAAGCTTCAACTGCGCCACATGCGCCCAATGTGTGACCAAAATAACTTTTCAACGAGCTGATCGGCACTTTACCCAACGCGTTTGCGGTGGCGTGACTTTCGGCTATATCACCCCGGTCGGTCGCCGTGCCGTGAGCCGAAACATAGTCAATTTTATCTGCACTTAAATTGGCATCACGCAGCGCCATCTCCATGCAGATTTGCATGGTGTCCATTTGTGGTTGAGTGACATGGGCGGCATCGCAGTTGCTGGCAAAACCGATGATTTCTGCGTGAATGACGGCACCGCGTGCGATGGCGTGTTCATACTCTTCAAGCACTAAAGTTCCTGCGCCTTCACCAATCACTAAACCATCACGCTGAGTATCATACGGGCGGGGGGTGGTTTTTGGCTGGTCGTTTTTGAGGCTAGTGGCAAATAAGGTATCAAATACGGCCGATTCGGTAGGGCAGAGCTCTTCACCACCGCCCGCCACCATTACGGTTTGGTAGCCGTGTTTGATCGCTTCGTACGCGTAACCGATGGCTTGGCTACCAGACGTGCAGGCGCTACTGGTTGGAATGACGCGGCCTTTGAGCCCGAAAAATAGGCCTACGTTCACCGCGGCAGTGTGAGGCATCATCTGCACATAAGTGGTGGCGGTAATGGCCCGAGTGGTTTTTTCGTTGAGCATGACACCAAACGCACCGATGGCATCGGTACTGCCTGTTGATGAACCATAAGCGATACCGGTTTGGCCGTTCGTCAGCACTTCATGACCAATTAAGCCCGCCTGTAGCAGCGCATTTTCGGTGGCAACGGTCGCCAGTTGTGACACGCGGCCCATACCTCGGACTTGTTTACGTTTGTAGTGGCTAGGCAGTGTAAAGCCCATTATTGGCGCGGCGAGTTTAGTGTTTAAACCCTCATACTGCTCATAGGAAGGCATATATTGAGTGGCATTTTCACAAGCTCTGAGTTTTGGCTCAATACTGGACCAGTCATTACCAAAAGCAGTCACGCCGGACATGCCTGTAACGACAACGCGGCGGGTCATACTAAGCCTCCATTAACCGAGATAACTTGGCGAGTGACATAAGCAGCAATATCAGACATTAAATAGCTCACAAGGCCTGCGACTTCTTCGGGTTCACCCATGCGGCGTAAAGGAACTTGTGGCAGTGCGTGCTCTTTGACGTGCTCATCCACCATGCCTGTATCGATTAAACCCGGAGCAACGCAGTTGACGGTGATTTTGCGCTTAGCCAGTTCAAGCGCGAGCGATTTGGTCGCGCCAATCACGCCAGCTTTAGCGGCGCTGTAATTGGTTTGGCCCCGGTTGCCTGTGATGCCCGACACCGACGCTAAAGTCACAATGCGCCCACCTTGGCGTTTTTGCACCATTGGCATCACACAAGGGTGGAGGACGTTATAAAAGCTGTCTAAATTGGTGTGAATTACACCATCCCATTCTTGTTCTGTCATGGCGGGAAACGCCGTGTCACGAGTAATGCCCGCGTTATTGACCACGCCGTAATAAGCGCCATGCAGAGCAATATCGGCTTCTAATACTTCGCGACACTGAGCTCGGTTGCTGATGTCAAATTGAATCAGTCGGCCTGAACCACCGTTTTGCTCGATGGTCGCTAGTGTTTGCAGGGCACCTTGCTGGTCGCCCATGTAATGGACAGCGATGGCAAAACCATCTTTGGCGAGCGCAATCGCAATCGCTTTGCCTATGCCTTTACTCGCACCAGTCACTAATACGTGTCGGGTCATGCTTGACTCCTCATTTTCATTTCTTCTAATTTTTGTTCTGATGGCACATACACATTTAATTGGCATTCGGCCAAAAGCTGGTGTTGGTGCTCGATTCTTGCCTTAAACACGGCCATGCCATTGTCTTGCATTAGCTGTTCAGCGTAGATATCGAGCGTTTGCCCTTTCAAGAATGCATTGCACAGCGCGCGATAACGGCGACTGCCGAGCAGAAAGCCAATTGGCGGTTGAATGCCTTGGACAAGTGAGTGATACCCAGACCACGCGGCAATGGCTTGTGCCATAAACTCGATACCGACATAGGCCGGTATGCTTTGTGTCGCTGGGTTAAAAAACAGGTGGTGCGATTCAATATCCACTTGGCAGTGGATAGATTCGCTCTGTACCTCAAGCGCGCGGTCAATCAAAATCATCGGCGCTTGATGAGGCAGCAGTTGATCAATTGCAGGAAGCTTTGTCATTAACGTAACCAAAAATAAGGCTAATATTGTTGCCACCAAAAGCAAAGGAGTTGCTTAAAATGGCCTTGTTTTCTAAATATTGAGTGGTTTCCACTAGCGTAATATCGATGTCTGGCGCTTTGTTAGCACAGCGCTGAATGGGCAAAGGCAATTGGTATTGCAGTATGTGCCAAGCAATGGCGGCTTCGGTTGCACTGGCCGCGCCGAGCGTGTGTCCAGTGAGTGGTTTAGTTGAAGTCACCGCAACGTGCTGGCCAAAAACGCGGAAAATCGCTTTACTTTCCATGCTGTCATTGAGCGGTGTTGCGGTGCCGTGAGCGTTGATATAGCCGATATCACTGGCGGTTAATTTGGCATCTTGCAGCGCGTTACGCATCGCCTGTTCTGCACCGTTTCCATCTGGGTGGGGCGCAGAAATATGGTGTGCATCGGAACTGTCGCCTGCGCCCAATAGCGCAATGGCGTGAGCGTGTTGCTGAGACGGCGTTTTACCCAGCAGCATAAAAGCGGCAGATTCACCAATGTTGATGCCATCGCGCTGTGCATCAAACGGTTTACACAAACGTTGAGACAATGCCTCTAAACCGTTAAAACCATTGAGTGTTAAGCGGCACAAAGTGTCGGCACCACCGACAATCACCGCATCAACCAACCCAGCATTAAGCATTCTTTTGGCGGTGATAAAGACGCGGCCACTGGACGAACAGGCGGTCGAAATGGCGTAGCAGGGGCCGCTTATTGCAAAATAGCGAGCGATAAAATCACTGCAATTGCCTAATTCCTGTTTGTAGTAGTGGTAGTCGCTTGGGAATTCGCCCTGCTCTAACTTGTGGGCGAGTGCGATTTCGCCATCAGCAATGCCTGACGTGCTCGTGCCAACCACCACTGCGATGCGATCTGCACCATAGGTGGCAATCGCGTGGCGGACACTCGGTTCAATCTGTTTCAGTGCAGAAAGAGCCAGTTGGTTGTTGCGCGTATTGAACGCACTTAAATGCGCTGGGATTTCTGGTAGTGGCTCACTCACTCGGCCTACGATGGTTGCGGTGCCACTATTGAGCGACGTGTTGTCAGCCACCATGTTGTCACAATAGCCCTGCGCTAAACTTTGGTGAATGTGCGACGAGTCACTCCCCATCGCGCAGTGAAAACCGCAGTCTTGGACATAAATAGGTGAGCGAGAATCAATAGGAGAAGTCGTGGATGAGTTCATGATAGCTATCTACGGTTGTGTGGGCGGCAAAGGGTGCTGGGCACTGAGCGTTGTAATCGTAATGGTGTAATTCAATAATTGATTGTGGAAGCGAATATCGCCCTTCATCGAGAAGGGATGTTGATAATCAATAACAATCACTGTTTCACCCAGTTCATTGATGAGTGTTCGTCTATTCTCATCATCAATGATTTGCCACTTTACCTTATTTAACGAGGCTTCCCAAGCATTTCGCGGCCAGAGCGTGATCATCAGGTTAAAGAGTATCTGTTCGGGCTTCGGCAAGGTGTTTTCCAAACCATTGAGTACGCTGGTCTCAATAGTATCTTGCTGATAATTGAGCGATAAAATCCTCGTTCCCCAAGATGAAAACCCTGCCAGCACAATCTTGTCATCGGTCACCTGCAACTGGACCGGAAGCTGTTGGTTATGCTGGCCGTTATCATCTTGCCAATGGGCGCTGATCAACTGACTTGCCGTGACTTGGTACCCAAGTTGCGCAGGTTTGGGCAGAGTAACGAATGTGTTGGGGCTAATTTCTACCTGCGTGGAGGCTTGGTTTGGCACTAAAGAGCAGCCAGACAACATCAGTAACAGCAAGGGCAGCGCACGGCGTATTCTCATCATCATAGTTTTTCCTCATGCGCTTTTATGTCGGCAGGTTGTGATTTGATCGCCATTGGTGAAAGCAACCAAGCAACGAAAATGCCGCTCAGTACCGTCAAACCAAAACTGTGGATGGCGTGAGTTTGGCTAAGAGCAAGCAGACCAAACGAGAGCAAAGTCGTTAGTGCCGAAAGGGTTATGGCAAGCAAGGTACTGTGACTGCGGGCTTGTTCGGCAAAAAAGAGCGTATAATCAATACCAATACCTATCACTAATACCAGCGCTAATAGATTGAATAAATTGAGCGTAGAGCCTGTTGCAACGGTGACGGCTAACCCAGTAATGCAGGCAATAAGCGAAGGTAACATAATGCGAATGCTGTGTTTCACGCCGTAGCGCCAAATAGTGAGAGCGCTGATCAAGGTCAGAGCCAGCGCAATTAACTCCATCACTTTAAGGCGATACTGCCCAAACAGGGTTGAGATCTCGTCGGTTTTATTCAAATAGGCGTAGTCGCTATTTTGCGCCGCAAACTGCTTAATTACTGCTGCTTGGTGAACCTCTTTCAACAGCACTACCGCCGCCACTTTTTGCTCAACTTCACCTAAATAAAGAAAGCGCAGCGGCTGGGAAACATCATGGGCCAAATAATGCGCCAGTGTCATGGGCAAAAATGACGCTTCCAGTTTAGGAGCCGAAGATAGTTTCAGCGTGTGAGCCAGTACTGCGCCTTGGTTTGCGTACAGTGCTTCAACCAGTGCGTAGTTTTCTTGCTGACGCTTAAGCGAGCTGATGTTTTGGCTTAAACTTTGGTAGCCAGAAAGTACGCCTTGTTGTTGCCATTGTGAAAATTGCGTATCTAATTTTTCTAACTGCTGCATTAATGCTTCATCATCGTTGGCACTGACGACCAACATTTGCTGTGATGATTGAATACCAGTCAAGGCGCTGATTTGCAGCTCTTGCTGTTTCAAGTCGCTAGGCATGGCTTGTAATTGTCGAATGTCATCGTTGTAGTGCACTTGCGTCAGGGCAAGACTGCTGATGATCAATAACGCCGTGGGTAGGCCCCATTTAACCCATGGCTTTTGCCAAAGCGCAAACCATAAGGACCAATAAGTGATGCCGGGAAGCGTTCTCGATGGACTTGGTTTTTTGGCCAAAATCGGATACCAAGCCACGACCGTCGCGTAAGCGGCAACGAGACCTAAGGCGGAAAATAGCGCTAGCTGTTGTAAGCCGGGGAAAGGGGCGACCAGTAGACCGAGATAGCCAATTAAACTGGTGATTAACCCTAAGGTAATGGCCGTCAGAATATGCTTTAGTCCTTGCACGCTGTCCCATTGTTCATTTGCGGCAAGGCGATCGGTCAGGTAGTGAAAGGCGTAGTCGATTGAAACGCCAATCAGGCTGGCCCCAAACACTAAGCTAAACAGATGGAGCTGACCAAAAAACGCGGTGGTGATCACCATGGCAACCACTAACCCAACGGATACCGAGAGCAGTGCCAACAGTAAAGGCATGGCACTGCGAAAAACCAGCATCACCAACAGCACAATGCCGAGTAATGAGAAAAGGCCAATAGTGCTGATTTCTGACTTGGCACTTTGAGTGCCAAAATCGGCGTAAAATAAAACACCAGTGTGATAAATGTCCGCACTAAATTGTTGCTTGATGCGTTGTTGCCATTGAGCAATATCGGGCACCACTTGTTGCGCTTTGAAACTGTATGGTGAGTCGTTGAGCTGCGCGGTGATCAGCACGTATTTTTGGCCTTGATACTCGCGGGTTAAGTATCCATCTTGCAAACGAAAATGAGACGATAGCTGGCTAAGTTGTGCTAAGTAGTCGCGAAATAGCAGAAAAGGGTCGTGACTGAGCTCTTGCCCTGTTACCCCAGAAAAAGGGTTATATAGGGCTTGCACCACCGCTTGCACTTGTTGTTCGGGATGTTGACTGAGCTGATTGCGTTGCTCGTTGGTGAGCAGTTGTGCTCGATGTTGAAAGTAGTAACTGGCCCAAGCGCTCTGTTGAGTGGCATCGATTTTCCCAACCACATCCTTGAAATAGCCACTCTGCTTGAGCTCGCTTTCTAGCGCTGTAACGGATTTGAGCCGGTCAGCCTCATTGGGCGCAGTGACAATAAAGACCACTTTATCGCTCATACTGGCAGTGACTTTTTCAAACGCTTGCTCGGCGAGCACACTTTGCTGGTTGACCGGCAGTAGCTTAAGGATATCCGTCTCGATCGGTGAAGCCGCTGAAAAGAACCATTGCTTGAGTAGTAAGCCAAGACAAAGGGTCACAAAAGCCAACCAGAACAATGCCAGCCGGTTCGATTTAGAAGTTAAACTGTGCTTGCTCAGCATGGGTTAAACGCTCTGGCTGGTGGTTTTGGTTAGTAAACTGAATCTCGGTTTTGTCGCCTCGCACTTCTTGCAGGATCAAACCATCAATGTCATCTCGCCCCGTTAATGTTATCGAGGTAAACACCGAGCTCAGTGGCGCATTTCTCGGCGTTAAATTTAACTGCCACTGGCCATCTTCGCTGTGCAGCGTCATCGTAAATTGTTCATTCAATTGCTGCGTGTCACCATGAAATACCGACAAAAAGAGATGGCTGAAATAAAACGCCATTGGGTTCTCTTTTTCGGTAATCACCTGTGGTGGTTGGTTAGCAAAAGTTTGGCGAAGCTTGTCTTGAGTTAGCACCAAATTAACTGGAAATGGTGAGTTTTGTTGCCAAAGTAAGCCATTTTGTTTATCGAGCAAGAATTTCCCGGCTGACGACAGTGGCTGTTCGAACATCTCAATATGGCGGAGTTGAGTAAACTCTCCGCGTACGATCTGGTGTTTCGCCAACTGCGCTTGCAGTGAAGCGAGGTCGGTCACTTGTGCCCAGAGTAGGGGCGAGAATAGAGCTAAAGTTAGCCATAGAAAACGGCGCATCATAATTTCCCGTAGGTATGCCAGTGCTGCACTTTGTCGGTAAATAGCGTTGGGGAAGCGAAACACATCTCTTGCGTGTCGATGCGAACCGCTACTTGAGTGGTGTGCGCTTTACACATTCGTTGCCCGGTCTGGCTATCAAAAATCATGTAGTCAACACGCAAGCGATTTTCCCATTCTGTCAAGGTCGCTTTGACTCGAATCGTATGGTTGAACGGGATCGCTTTCACGTACTTCACGTGGGTATCAATCACCGGCCATAGGTAGCCCGACTGAGTCATCGCGTGATAGCTGTAATCAATTTTTTCCATCAGCACGCGGCGTGCTTCTTCAAAAAAACGAAAATAATTGCCGTGGTAGATAACGCCCATTGGGTCGGCATCTTGAAACGAGGTGACTAAAGTCACCTCACTTTCCAATGGATGGAGTACATCGCTCATCGCGCTTCCTAGTAAAGTGTCCAGTGGCGTTGTTGAATGCGGCTAATAAAGTGGCGCAAATCATGTTCTAGCGGACGATCTTCCACCACAAAGTCAAACTCTTGTAACACGGCTAAGCGCATCTGCTTGATATTGTGACTCATGTGTTGCTCATCCAGCTCATGATGACGTTTGCGCAATTCTATTGCTTGGGTCGCTGCCAACAGCGAGGCGGCCGCCACTTGTTCTGTCAGTTCAAGCACACGTAGACAATCACGCGCGGCAATGGTTCCCATACTGACTTTGTCTTGATTGTGACACTCAGTCGAACGTGAAAAAACGCTGGCAGGCATGGTATGTTTCAAGGCTTCGGCCGTCCACGCTGAAATGCCAATCTGCACGGCTTTAAAGCCGTGGTTGATCGGTTTTCTTTCACCTTCTGCGCCAGTTAAGTTAAAAGGCAAACCGTTGTTGAATTTGTAATCCATCAATTGCGCCATTTGGCGATCGAGCAAATCGGCTAGGTTAGCAACCTGTGTTTTTAAGGTATCCATTGCCATGGCAATGTGGCCGCCGTAAAAATGGCCGCCGTGCAGTACGCGTTCATTATCGCCATCGATGATGGGGTTGTCGTTGGCACTGTTGAGCTCATTTTCAATCAGTTGACGTAGCCACGGCAGTGCATCTTGTACGGTGCCAATCACATGGGGTGCGCAGCGCAATGAATAGCGATCTTGCAGGCGATCACTGTTGCGAGGTGGGCGCTCTGCTTGTAAGTCATCGCGTAGCCATGCTGCGATTTGTTGCTGGCCAGGATGCGGCTTGACGGCAAATAGTGCGGCATCAAAATGGAAGTCGTTACCCTGAATACCGACAGACACCATGGCGGTAATTTTGGTGCAGAGTTGAGTTAAATATTCGGCGCGTTTATAGGCTAAACAGGCCAAAGCAGTCATGACTGATGTGCCGTTCATCAGCGCTAATCCCTCTTTTGGTTTTAGCTTGATCGGGCGAATACCCAGTTCGTTAAACACATCTTGAGTTGGGCGCATCTCACCTTTATAAAGCACGTCGCGCTCACCAATCAGTGTGGCCGCGAGGTAGGAGAGTGGCGTTAAATCGCCGCTTGCCCCGACCGAACCTTCTTGTGGAATACGAGGGGCGATATCGTGGTTGATCAAGGTGACGATTTGGTTAAGCAGTTCATGGCTCACACCAGAGACACCTTGCGCTAGTGAACACAAGCGTGTTGCTAATACTGCGCGAGATTGCTGATGGCTTAATACCTCGCCTAAGCCACAGCCGTGAAAGCGAGTCAAATGCAGTGGTAATTGGTCTACTAGATTCGGCGGAATGGCAACGGTGCATGAATCACCATAGCCGGTGGTTACACCGTAAATCACGCCTTCTTCTTTTAAAAGTCGTTCTAGAAAAGTGACGCCGCGATCAATTTTAGCGGTGAATTCCGCTGAAGAATTGAGGTTGGCCTGCGCGCCTTGCGAAATCGCGACAACATCTTCAATGGTGAGGCGATCGACGCCAAAAGTTATGCGGTTATCTGTCTGAATCATCATGCTGCTGTTTACTTAGAGTCCAAAAGTTGAAAAAGTTATACCACTGCAGTGGAGCTTGCAGTGTGTAATGTTCCAGCCGATCAGCGTAGCGTTGTACTACCTGCGCTAGCGCCGCTTGTCGCTCTTTTCTCGGTAAATCTATGTTGTCGCTAAAGTGCTCGAAATAGACGTTAAAATGTGGAGTTTTAGAACGTTCATCTCTTAAGCCAAACAAAAGGTAGACGGGAGCTTTCAACACCGAGGCCAACATAAAAGGGCCTTGTGGAAACGGTGCGGGTTGGCCTAAAAAATCGGCCCATACGGCTCGGGTCTCTTTGCTGGTGGACGTTCTATCTCCGACGATCACCACCCATTCTCCTTGCTCTATTTTCTGTTGAAGCAAAATAGCGGTATCAGGGCCCAAACGGCTCACTTGAATGAGGTTCAGTTCTGAGTTGGGATTGATCGCTTTCATTACCGCATTGAAGCGTTCGGCGTGCTCGGTGAAGACTAACGCATTGATCTTAATATGAGAATGCCGACGTCCCAGAGCGCGGCACAGTTCAATATTTCCAAGATGAGATCCTAAAAGAAGCACTCCTTGTTTACGTTCTACTAGGGCTTGGAACGATTCTTGACCATGGATGGTCAAGTTTTTTACCGAAAAATCGCCTTTCCATGCCGCCAATTTATCCAGCATAGTGTGGCCAAAAGAGAGCAGATGGTTATAGCTAGAGAGATGATTTGGCAGCGTGATTTGGCGACGGTTTGCGTAACTTTGTAAGTGCTGTAAATATTGTTCAGAGGCTTGGCGAGCTTGTTTTCCAGTAAGGTAGTAATAGCCCATTACAAGTTTCAGCATCAGGTTAAAAATTGGCCGCCCGAGTAGGCTATATACCGCCAGTAACGCTTTAATACCCAGAACCGTTCCTCGTTCTTGACGCTTTGACCAGTGCTGGTTTGGCTCTGCACCACTTTTGTTGTGCCTGCTTTGATTGCGTTTCAGCAGTTGAGGAATACGCGGTAACATGCCAAAAAATAATTTGCTGTGCATCCAACTGATTTTGACGTTATCCCATAGTGCATCGAAATGAGAGACGCCTCCTTCAGGATAAATGACGCGGGTTTCCACAAAATCGATATCGACCCCGTGCCAATACATGCGAACTAAGATTTCGATATCGAAATCCATGCGCGTGCCGATCTTATGGTTATTGAGCACCTCAACGGTGAGGTCTACGGGATACGCGCGAAAACCACACATACTGTCTTTGATCGTAAAGGATAGCGTTTCAATCCAAACCCAAATATGCGTTGCGTAACGGCCATATAAACGCGCTTTGGGTACGCTGTCATCGTAAATCGGCTGACCAGAAATTAGGTGGTTTGGATGTTGCTTTGACGCGGCCAGTAATTTAGGCAGCGCTTGTAAATCATGTTGGCCATCGGCATCAATTTGGATGACGTGGCTAAACCCCAACTGCTGCGCTTGGCGAATGCCAGCCATTACCGCACCACCTTTTCCTTGGTTTTGTTCTAGGGTAATGAGGTGAACATGTGTTTGCTGGGCGACGTTGCTCAACGCCTGTTTTGTTTGCTGATTGCTGCCATCATCAACCAGTAAAATGGGAAGTTCAAATGCGCTGAGTGATGAGACAACTTCTGCTACTGTGCTGCCGTGGTTGTAGCACGGAATTAAAAAACAAGCTTGATAATCAGCCACAGATTTCACCCAACTTCATTTTTCCTGATGAGTGAATGATGTTTAAACCCTCACGCTGTGAACTATAACTAAACGCGAGTTTCTGTTTTTCCTCATCCCAACTTAATGCCAGTTGAACGGTCATGTCTGGCAAGATAGGTTCTTGGAATTTGATCACTTCCATACCTTGAAAGCTTGTGGGTACAGATAAGTATTCTTGTGCATAGCGCAGTGCCCAATCGATTTGGGTAACGCCTGGCAGCAATGGAAAATGCTCAAAGTGTCCTGAAAAATCAATGATGTCGGCGTCAACGCGCAGCGTCAAATTCACCGTGTGAGGCTGAGTTTCAGCACATAATAATGTGGGTGTTCTTTTGGCCATAATCTATTGGGCTTCGTTATTTTTATGGTTGGAATAGTGTTTCTAGTTCAGCAACAAGGCGCTTACCTTGGCTGTTGAGTGGGATCTCTTTTACCACTCTAAAGCGTCGAGGTACAGCAATAGGTTCTAACCATTGGCGCAGTTCAGAGCGCAGCAACAGCCAGAATTTCCCCTTTCCAAGTTGAGCTAATTTTTCAGTGCCGCAGGCTGACAGTACAATCGCTGAGATTAAGATCAAACGTTCACCGTCTTGTTGTGGTAACACGGCTGTTTCACTGATCCACGGCAGTTGTTCAATACGCTGCTCCACTTCAACCAGTGAGATCCGTTTTTCTTCGATTTTGATGATGCGATCGGTGCGACCTTTCAAGGTAAAGTGCCGTTGGTCGGAAAACTCACATTTATCGGCTGTTTGATACCAATGATTCGGATCAATGTGTGCCGAGCGCAAGGCTAAGCAGTGCTCGCTGTTAAGTCTTGCTTCAACGGTAGGAAAAAGCTGCCATTGCTGCGTTGCACTGTGCTGTTGCCGAAAAGCGATGCCGCCAGTTTCCGTACTGCCATACACTTCGATAGGTCGTTGCCCAAACAGGGTTTTTGCGTGACAAGAAGCAGAGTAGGGAAGTGGGCCACCGGAAGAAAACAGTGTGCGCAGTGGGCTTGGCTGGTGCTCTTGTGACAAGCGTTTCAATAGCGCAGGGCTACTGATCAGCGCAGTGTCCGGATGCGCATGTGCGGTCACTTGTTCTGGAAATTCCAAGTTATGGCGGGCAAATGCTCGCCCTGCACACAGTGGCCATAACACACGAAATAGCAGCCCATAAATATGTTGATGAGAAACTGTACTTTCCACTTTTGCACCAATGAGCTGTTCGCCCCAAAGCTGCTCTAAAATGGCGATTTCAGCTTCAAGCTGCCGCAGTGTTTTGATGATAGCCTTAGGCTGACCACTGGAGCCTGACGTAAACAGCGTCACGGTTTGTGTCTCTAATGAAAGTGGTGCAAAACAAACGGCTTCATCGCGCATGTCGTTGGGTAGCGCTAAATGGTTAAGAGAGAGAGTTGGCGTTGAATTGGGTATTGTTATTGCCTCATCACACAGCAACAACTCAAAGTGTTGGCTCAGTTCTGCCAGTGCCGCAGGTTGATAATTACCGGGCAGAATTAATGATTTTTGCGTGTAACAGACGGCGAAAAAACCGACGGAGAACCGATAGCTATCGCCAGCACACAGTGCAATATGATGTTCATTTCGCGATGCTAATTGCCGGCTTAGTTGGCTGACATCTGCGACAAAGTTTGCCCAGTTAATGGTGTTATTGAGGTCAAAAGCAACACAATGCGAATCGTTTCTTGGTGAGGAGAGTAACGTTGCAAGCGAGCAAAAATCGGGGTTGCCGAAAGTCATAGCGTACCTAGCCTTTGCGAATCCTTTGCCTTACTAGCCATTCCGTTACAAAGAGGCTGCCAGCAAGGAGATAACTGATCAATCCGTTATACAACGTCCAGATCTCGATAGATTGGAAGCAGGTATAAAGTGCGATGGCTCCATTCATGATGAAGTAGAGGCACCACACTTTAGTGACCGTGCGTGTGTACTCAATGCCACTTTGAGGAAGTTCAGGCTCTTGCAGTCTCGCCAGCCGTTCAATCACTGTTTGCGGTTGCGTTAGGCTCAAGGCAAAAAGAGCCAAAAGACATACATTAACCACAACAGGGTAAAACAGTAGCCAACCATGCTGCTGAAAGAGCATCCCCAAAGTCACCAAAGTGATACCAACGAACCCACTAAGCCAAGCCAGTTGCTTCAGTTCTTGAAGCTTGGCTTGCCAACCAGAAAGAATTCTTAAAGCAAAAATAGCGGCTAAGAAGCCCCCTATAGCTTGCAAACCAAACTGATTAATCCCGAAGTAGACCGCGAGTGGGTAGGTAAGCAGGACGATTGCAGACAAAATCGTCAGCAATCGCCGCATTAGCTTTCCTTAACAAGTTCAATAACCGATTCCACCACATCATTGACGGTGCGAACGGTTTTAAACTCTTCAGGCTTGATTTTTTTGCCAGTCACTTTTTGTAAGTGAACGACAAGATCTACAGCATCAATACTGTCGAGATCGAGATCTTGATAAAGGTGAGCGTCTGGTTGAATATCGGCTTCATCAATTTCAAATAGTTCAACGAGAGCTTCTTTAACTTGATCAAATACTTGTTGTTGGTTTACTTCTGTCATAACGCTATCTATTTATTAGTGGCTAGTTTGAGATGAAATATAATTTGCTAAGTTTGCCACTGATGCAAAGTGTTGGCGAGTATTGGAGTCATCAGCGTCAATGACGATATTATACTTCTTTTTAATGGCCAAACCGAGCTCTAAAGCATCGATAGAATCTAAACCTAACCCATCACCAAAAAGTGGTGCGTCAGTTTCAATATCGTTAACTGAGATATCTTCAAGATTTAGTGCGTCGATAATGAGCTGTTTTATTTCTGTGTGTAGTATTTCCACTTCAACCTACTTATATAATGTTCTAGCCGTTTTGAACAAAACCTTGATATATACTTCCCCACTTAAAGTTGCAGCGGTGTTGGCTACGTTCGCTCACCCCAATCATACCGTTATCTATACGGATGGGGACTTACTCACTTTCCGCTTCGCTGCAACTTGACGTTATGGGTCGATAACTTCAATAGTTTTGTCATTTCTGGTTATTGTTTTGGGGGAAAATCACCTCTGCAAGGTGGCGATTTAAACGTCGTGCTGCAGTGGTGGGGTTATCAGCACCTTCAATAAAAGGTGTGACGACAACTTTACCCTTTATCTCCACATGGAAAAAGGGTTTGGTTTTAGGAACTTGGTACCACTTTTGCTCTTTTGTGAGAAAACTCGGAGAAACGGTAATATGTACGATGCGTAAGTCTCTTTGAGTTCGGATTGCGATTTGCGCCGCACCGCGCTGCAATTTGGGTTTAACGCCGGGTGTGGTTCGCGTGCCTTCAGGGAAAATCAATAATACGTTTCCGCGACTCATGCGTTCCTCGCACACATTTAACAAATCATCAGGTGTTTCATTTGGGATATAACCTGCTGCTTGAACAATCCGTTTCATAAAAGGATTGGCCCAGATAGCTGACTTAACCAAGCAATCGCACTGATGAAGTTGTGATGCAATGAGAACATAATCAATTAAGCTTGGATGATTGGCGATAATAAGGCAGCTTTTATCCTGTTTTAATAGTTCTGCGTTGGTTATTTTATAGTCGATGGCACCTGTTAATTTCATCAACTTACAAAATATATTGAATGAGTTTTGGATTGATTTTTGAACTTTATATTCTCGACGATCTGTTTGCGATGAAAATAATGCAATCAGTGGGATAATAATAAAACTCAGCGTTAATCCGCCTAAACCAAATATAAAAAAACAAAAACCTGTAGCAGCAATACGCCAGTAGCGGTTGAACTCTAACATTTTCGTTGCCATTTCCAAGCGCTTTGCGAGCCCTCAATGATCCATTCAGATTTTTCTGATAAATAGTGGTGAAGAAACGACAATGCTTGCGGCTGTTGTGGCTTGGTATCAGATGTCTGCATAGAGAGTGTAAAATCTGAACCGTGAGACAGGGTTAACCCTAAGGCATAGCCTTGAAATTGCCACTCTTCGTATTGTTGGTAGTCGCTAGGTAATGGCTCATCAAAATCAACCAAAAGCACTTTGTGACTAGGGTGCTCATTTAAATAGAGCCAAGCTTCTAATATGGCACTTTGAAATGTGTTTTGTGCTGCTGCAATCGAGGTTAACGGGATCGGTTGTTTTGAAGCGATGGTTGCTAGGCCTGCCGCTGTATTATGAACAGATTGTGAAAACGCCATTGGTGAGGCTTCTTCGCCAATCAATATCGACTTCACGATTTCAACGCTACGATGAAGCTCGCCATGACGACATGAAAATACCATGTAATCAATATGTTGTGATTCTATAGCAGTCAGGGCAGTCTGCACGGCTAATTTGCTCAAACTACTCATTCTGCGGCGCATCATAGGAGGAATATGGTCTGTGTTGAGCGTATTATCGTCAGGCCAAATCTCTTCTCTTGCCCAATTTTGCCAATCAGAAGGGTGAGATAAGCCTGCAGAATTTGCAACCCAAGTATCAATATTTAACGTGATTATTTGCTGTTGATTTGACATAAGATATTGCATTGTTTTTGATAGGGTTAAATACTATGGCACAAGATTATTCTTCGCAACTATAAACGTTTGTATCCTTGACTTAAATATTGATTTTTAAGAATTGAGTCGAACTTAGATTAAGTGTTTGGATATTGTTCACAAATTAAAGTTAGGTTTTAATGTGTTAAATCAAAAAATAGATCCTTATAACGCTTTAGAGGCAAAAACCGAAGCTCAAAAATTATCTTTTGCCCCCATCGTTTTTCATACGGCGCGTACATTACGTGACTTAGGCATATTGGCTGCATTAGATAATGCTGGCGAAAAAGGTTTAAACGCGGAACAAATTGCTCAAGAAACGAGCGTGTCAGAGTATGGCGTTAAAGTATTGCTCGATATGGCCATCAGTGCCCACATTGTTTTATGGGATAAACCGAATTATTCGTTGGCTAATCTAGGCATTTTTTTGCTGCATGATGGGATGACGCAAGCCAATATGGATTTCACGGCAGACGTTTGTTATGCCGCCATGATGCACTTAACCGAATCGATCACCGAAGGCAAGCCTGCTGGTCTGAAAGAACTCGGCGATTGGGATACCATCTACCAAGGTTTATCGCGTTTGCCCCAGCAAGCTAAAGACAGTTGGTTCAAATTCGATCACTTCTATTCCGATCGTTCTTTTCCTATTTTGCTGAAAGAAGTGTTTCGTAAAAAACCGAAACATTTGGTCGATATTGGTGGCAATACGGGTAAATGGGCACTGCAATGTTGTCACTATGATTCAGACGTTGAAGTGACGATTGTGGATCTGCCACAACAGTTGGAAATGGCGATGGCTAACGCGCAGCAACAAGGTTTTACGCAGCGTATTCATCCTTTTCCAGCCAACATGCTCGATAAAGAACAACCGTTACCAAAAAATGCGGACGTGTGGTGGATGAGCCAGTTTTTAGACTGTTTTTCGCCAATGGAAATTTTGAGTATTTTAAAACGTGTTCGCGCCAATCTTTCTGCATATTCGACTGTTTATATTTTGGAACTGTTCTGGGATTCACAGAAGTACGATGCGGCTTCTTATAGCCTCAATGCCACCTCTTTGTATTTTACCTGCCTTGCAAATGGTAATAGTCGCTTCTATCGCAGCGAAGATTTCTTAGAAATCGTTCAAGCAGCAGGATTACAGGTGATCAAACGAACCGACAATATTGGCCTTGGCCACACCTTGTTAGAGCTAAAAGCCCAAGCTTAATTAAAATCGATGCGAGTCAATTCATGAATAAAGAGATAACTCAAGTTGTTATCATTGGTGCGGGCCCTTCGGGTTCGACTGCCGCGGCATTACTCCATGCGCAAAACATACGCGTGTTGGTTATCGAAAAAGCACTTTTCCCACGCTTTTCTATTGGCGAAAGCTTATTACCTGCTTGTATGGAAGTGATAGAAGCGGCGGGAATGTTGCCTGATGTTATGCGTGCGGGTTTTCAATATAAAAATGGTGCAGCCTTTCGAAAAAATGGTGTATACGCTCAGTTTGATTTTACCGACAAATATTCGAATGGGCCGGGAACCACTTTTCAGGTACAGCGTAGTCAATTTGATAAAGTATTAGCGGATTCTGCTGTTAAGCAAGGGGTTGAAATTCGTTATCAACATCAACTGACGAATATCGAATTTGAAGAGAATAAATCACAATTATTGGTGACGGATCAACACGGTATAACGTATCAAATTGAAGCCGACTTCGTGCTGGATGCCAGTGGCTTTGGCCGAGTATTGCCTAAGTTACTCGATTTGGAAGAGCCATCGTGTTTACCTCCGAGAAAAGCCATCTTTACCCATATCATTGATCATATTTCCCCTGAACAACCAGACTACGACCGAAACAAGATACTGATCTCCGTCCATCCGCGTAATCCTGACGTATGGTACTGGCTCATTCCTTTTTCTAACGGCACATGTTCATTAGGTGTTGTCGGTGAACCGTCGTTTTTTGACGGCTATCCAAGTGATAAAATTACGGCGATTCAGCAGTTGGTGAATGAAATGCCTGAGCTGGCAGAACTGCTTTCGAAGTCCGAATACCCTAATCCTGCTGGTGAGCTAGGCGGCTATTCTGCAAATGTTAAGCAGTTGGCCACGGTAAATTATGCGTTATTAGGCAATGCTGGTGAATTTTTAGACCCGGTGTTTTCATCAGGTGTAACGATAGCCATGAAATCGGCTCAGTTAGCAGTGTCTTGCGTTGTACGCCAACTAAAAAAAGAAAGTGTAGATTGGCAGCAAGAGTATTCTCAGCCATTAATGGTCGGAGTGGATACGTTCCGCACTTATGTGGAAGGTTGGTACAACGGCATGTTACAAGAGGTGATTTTTTACCAAACGCCCAACCCAAGAATAAAGCAGATGATTTGCTCTATTCTTGCAGGATATGCTTGGGATCGTAGTAATCCTTATGTCGCTGAGCATCAACGACGCTTATCAAGTTTAGCTGAAATTATTCGTACTTCATCTCATTAATAATATCCGCACCGAAATTATGTTTTGGTGCGGATATGCATCTCACATTTTAATTTTATGGGTTTATTCTCTTGTAAGATTATTCCTACACCGCATTAACGTGTTGATAAATATGTATTTTAACTAGTTTAGTTCTGATGCCC
>NZ_CAWNIB010000255.1:0-20492 GCF_963874405.1 Vibrio sp. V08_P9A1T1 | reverse complement strand
AACGGTGATCGTAGGCCAGAGTTTAGGAGGCTTAGCGGCAATGTACGCGGCATTACACTGGCCGCAGCGATTCGGTTCTGTGGTTTGTCAATCGGGTTCATTTTGGTGGCCCGATTTCTCGATCGTTAAACCCCCCAGTGAATATTGTCCACCGAAAAGCGACTCGCGATTAAGCAAAATGAGCCAAGAGGTACATCAAGGTTTAGGTGCCAATTCACGTCTTGCGCTTTTCCTCGAAGTGGGCAGTGGCGAAGACATCATGATCGATTTAAGTCGAGATCTATACCAACAGTTGGCTTCACAACAGCATCGGATTCAATTTCGTCTGTTTGACGGCGGTCATGATCGACTCTGTTGGCGCGGCGGGATCATCGATGGCTTGTCATATGTTTTAGAACCTTATCTTTAATTTTCAGCGGTAGAGAGAAATATGTCAGAAAAATACACCAACCCTTTTGATGAATCTAAGCATCAATTTTTAGTGCTGATCAATTCGCATAATCAATACAGTTTATGGCCAGAATTCAAAGCCATTCCCGCTGGTTGGCAAGCCATCCTTGGACCGAGGTCAAAACAAGAGTGTTGCAACTACATCGAAGCTCAGTGGTTAGATATTCGAGCTTAAACCAAACGAGTTTTGACTCCTGCAATAGCGGCGCTGTTCATTCATGCTTGTTAAGCGGGGTAACAAAAAGGGACATAGGCAATGACTTTTGTTAGGAATAAAGAGATGCACAACTCATCAGTGCAAGAGGATCAGTGGCCTCTTATCGGCACACAGCAAGGTATTTGGTTTGCCGAGCAGATGATGCCCAATCCAGAGCAATTTAATGTTGCCCACTACGTGGTGATTCAAGGTCAAATCGATATTGAGTTATTTTCAAACGCGGTAGCCATCGGCTTGCAAGGCGTTGATTCCCTTCACTGCCATTATTTAGAGAGCGATGGCAGCGTGAGGCAGCAGTTTTATCCAGCGGATGAAGAAGGGCAGTGGCTTGAAATCCTCGACTTTTCACAAGCCGCCTTACCAGAAGAGTCGGCTCGGGAGTGGATGAAGCACGATCTTGCGCAGCGGTTGGACATTTCATCAAGAAAGAGGCGTTTCCGACACTGTTTAATTGATGTTGGTTCAAGCAATGCACCGCAATGGTTTTGGTATCAACGTTACCATCATATTGACGTGGATGGGTTCAGCGTGAATGCCATCAGTCAATACATCTGCCAACTTTATAACCATTGGCGGATTGGCGCTGCGAAACCTCAAGAGTTCAGCGCTTTTAGTGATGTAATTCAAGAATATCAGCAATTTTTAGACTCGGCCGCGCGCCAGCAGGCGTACGACTTTTGGCAAACGCAAGCGGCTCATTTACCCAATGTTATTTCGCTCACCACAGGTAGCGCAGCCAATACATCATCGAGCACGATCACTCACACCGTGCCATTAATCGGTGGAGAGTGGTTAACTTGCTATAGTCCACAGTTGTTACCCGCCGAGCTTGCGATGGCGATGGTATTTGCTTATCTCCATTTACATTCTGGGCAAGAGCAAGTGTGTGTTGGTGTCCCCTTTATGCGCCGAATGGGCAATGCCGCCACTTGTGCCGCTGGTGCGGTAGTGAATGTACTGCCGGTGGCGCTGTCACTTCATCCACAAATGAGCATTATTGATGTGGCGCGAGAGATGAATAAAACCATCCGCCAAGTTCGTCGCCACCAGATGTATGACGCTGAGCAGATCCAGCGTGATTTGGGATTAGTAGGCCAGCCGCTCTATGGCCCGATACTCAACTTTAAACCCTTTGAAGCTGCACTGAGTTTATCTGGCGTAGTGACTGAGACACATATCCTCTCGGCAGGTCCGATTGATGAGATTGAATTTTCGCCAGTGCTCGATGGTCAAACATTGAGTGTTAATATCACGGCCAACAGCACCAAATATAGCCAAGAGTCATTAGAACTTCATGCCGCTCGTTTCGTTGCGATGGTAGAGCAGATTGCCAACCATCCAACACAGCCACTTGATTTGGTAGAGTTAATCCCGCCGAGCGAGAAGCAGCAGATTGCTTTGTGGTCGGTGGGGCCACAACATGAACATGGAACAGAGCAAACCGTGCTGGATGTATGGCAGCAGACTGTTGAGAGCAAGCCAAACGAAGATGCCTTGGTGTTTAAACAGCAGCGTTGGACATTTGATGCCTTCAATCACCTTATTGAAACTCGAGCGGATCAACTGATTACCGCGGGCTTGCGCCAAGGCGATATTGCAGGTGTCGCGTTACGACGTGGGCCTGAAAGCGTCGTGACTATGCTAGCTATTTTGCGAGCGGGTGCGATTTACCTGCCTATCGATCTTGATTATCCCATAGAACGTATTGAATCGATTGTTGAACAAGCACGTCCTTGGTGCTTAGTTGTGGAGGAGGATGAGCAAAACATGGCTTATTCATCGATAAGCTACGTCCCTAGGTTTATTGCTCTTTCTGAATTGGCTCGCATTCACACAGCGCCACAACCCAAACCGACGATCAGTCACAGCGACGTGGCTTATATCATCTTTACTTCAGGTTCGACTGGTCACCCGAAAGGGGTCATGAACACACATGGAGCGCTGTTGAATTTACTGCGCTCTCATCAAGGTTCGATTTTTTCTGCGGCTATCAGAAAACTGGCGACACGTCGTCAGTTACCAGAACAAGCTATTACTGTTCGTGCAGCGCATACGACGTCATTCTCCTTCGATGCTTCTTGGGAGCAAGTACTCTGGATGTTGTCTGGCCATACTATGTATTTGTATGACGATGAACAACGGAAAGACGCCTACGAACTGGTTCAGTGTGTTGCTGAAGATAATATCGATGCTCTTGATTTACCGCCTTTACTGTTTGATCAAATGCTCGATAGTGGATTAATGACGAGTGCTCACGTGCCGACGTTAGTTTTGATTGGTAGTGAAGCCATACCACAAAAGCTTTGGTCACGTGTGAGTGAGTTTCCCGAACTGCTGGTGGAAAACTTTTATGGACCAACAGAATTTACGGTTGATGCGATCAGCGCTTCGCTTGATGCAGATGCATCGCCTGTCATTGGTCGACCAATTGCCGGTGCTTGTGTTTACGTGCTTGATGAAAACTTAGAGCCTGTCGCTATTGGTGAGGTGGGTGAGCTTTATTTATCGGGTGCGGGGTTAGCAAAGGGCTACCTCAACCAGCCAAGTATGACAGCAGAACGTTTTGTGGCGAACCCCTTTGCGTATGGCAAGATAATGTACCGCACTGGTGATTTGGTGAAGTGGCGAGACAATGGGTTACTGGATTTTGTTGGCCGGTGTGATCACCAAATCAAAATTCGCGGTTTTCGTATTGAATTGGGCGATGTAGAAAGTGCTATTAATGCGATTGATGGTGTTAATACGACGGTAGTCGTAGCAGAGCCTGTTGGCGATACTCATCGTTTATTGGCTTACTGTACTTTAGAGAAAGGGACTCAGGGTGAGTCAGTTCAACCCGCGTTCACAGAGCAAAGACTGCAAAGTCTTATCGCACAGGCGCTGCCTGACTATATGCAGCCAACCAATGTGATGATCTTGGATGCTTTCTCTTTGAATGTGAATGGGAAAATCGATAGAAAAGCGCTCCCTAAGTACTCGGCAGGCACGCGTAGCGAACGCGTGGCCCCAATAACCCAACCAGAGCAGCTGTTATGTGATGCGATCACCGAGCTACTCGGTGTCAGTGACGTAGGAATGTCAGATGACTTCTTTAACCTAGGCGGGGACAGTATTTCGGCAATGAGCCTTGGGACGCGATTGCGAACGGCGGGCTATGATCTACGACCCAAAGCTATTTTTGCAGCCCGTCAACTGGGTATGATGGCGGGCCAAATGGTGCCACTACAGCAACAACAGCGCGAGAAACAAGAAGGCATTATTCGGCCTCTGCCTATGTGGCAATGGTTTGAGGAGACATTTTCTAATACAACCAGTTATGTGCAAAGTGTGCTTGTTGAGGTGGAAAGCGAAACCCAATTAGCGCACTTGCAAGCCAGTTTAGTGCAACTGGTCGCCAACCATTCCGTGTGTCGCTTGGTCCAAAAAGAGCAGCAATACCATATTGAGGCGCTGCAAAATATTGATGTAAAAAACTGGGTTGAATCGGTTTCGCTTGAGAGGCTAGATGGCAACGTGTTGGACAGTCTGTTTAGCCAGCGCAGTCAGTCGATGTCAATATCATCGGGTCAGTTATTACGCTTGGTGATGATAACGGAGCGCAGTGGGCGTAAAAGTCTCATGATCCTTGCTCACCATTTCCTTATCGATGGTGTCTCTTGGCGAATATTGCTTCCGCAGTTGCAGGCATTAACTCAAGCGCAAGTCACAGGTGAAGTGGCGGTGATTTCTGAGGAGGTTACCGGTATCCATTGTTGGTCAAAAGCGCTGTATCAACATTTATCGGTCGCTGCTGCGCAAATGCCATTTTGGCGAGCGCAGGCACAGCGTGCTGTTGCTCCCATCAAGGATCCTGTCGATAAAATACGCATGACGCATTGGCGTACGCCACTCTCTCATGCCGTTACGCAGCCGTTATTGGAATTACCCACACACCAGACGAATCTCGATATTGAAGAGATGCTATTAGCCGCGGTCACGGGGGCGATCGCAGGACTTTATGGGTGTGAAGAGATTAAAGTGAACGTCGAATCTCATGGCCGTGAAGAGTGTAAAGAGGAGATCGATCTCAACCAAACTCTAGGGTGGTTTACCACCGAATATCCGTTGATCATTAACGTGCCAAAGCAGGGTGATTACCGCGAGCGGTTACGTGAAGTGAAGCAAAGTAAGCGCAGTGTGAAAGATAAAGGGCTAGGTTATATGGTGCTGCGCTATCTTGATAATCCGTATCGAGATGAATTACGCACATTAGCGAATACACGCCAACCGTCATTGCTGTTTAATTACCTTGGCCGTTTCCAAAGCAGCGATGGTCAGTGGTCACCACAGCAATATAGTGGGCAGTTTGCCGATACATTTGCCGTCACCTTAAACAGTGAACGGGCTTTGCAGCATCCCTTAGAGCTAAATATTTTCGTCGAAGAATCGGCAACGCCGCGATTGGTGCTCAACTGGTCTTGGAATGCTCATCTGTTCAGCCAACAGGAAATGGTGTCGCTGAGCCAACAGATTGAAAGTGAGCTGCTGAAAATACAGCAAGCGCTACAAGTTGGCGATAGTGCTGAGTTGGACCTCTCTGTACCTGCTGACTATACCGAGCCGGGAATCACACTGCGACAAGCGAGCCTATTGCAACACCACTATGGCAAGTTAGCGGATGTACTGCCAGCATTGCCTTTACAAGAAGGATTACTGTTCCAATCTCAATTAGGGGATAAAAATAGCAGTTATAACTCCACCACGCGTCTTACTTTCCAAGGTCAACTGTCTGAACATCGCGTGAGCGAAGCGCTTAATGCGGTGATTAGGCGTCATCCGCAGTTGCTCGCTCGATTTGATAGTTCGATATTAGGGCGCACTGTACAGGTGATGACGCAGGTTAATCCAAGTTGGCCACTGACACGTTATGACATAACAAACATGAGTGGTGATGAGCAAAGCGCGTTGATTGATCAGTTAGAGAAGCAAGAGCTAAGCCGCCAGTTTGACCTTAACGATCCTACCCACAGCCTGTTGCAGGCCCAGTTGATTTTTCATGGTGATCAGCAAAGCACACTGCTCCTTTCAGCACATCATCTGGTAGTCGATGGCTGGTCAACGCCGATTTTATTGAATGATTTTCTTAGTGCATACGCCCAAGGGGTCTCGAACTTACCTCCTGTAACCGTCGGCTATGCTCATGTTGTGAGCCAGCTAACGCAGCGTGATAAAACCGTTGCGACCGAGCTTTGGCGCAAAGTATTAGCTGATGTCCAGCCGAGTATGGCTTTTGATGATATTCCGCTTAGCGAGGAAGTTAACGAGCATCAGTTATGGCTATCAAAGCATAAAACGGATCAGTTAAATCAGTGTTTACGACATCATGGCTTAACCATGAGCACCTTAATGCAAGGCCTTTGGGCGAGTATTCTCGCCAGCATGACAGGCCGTGAAGAGGTGGTTTTTGGTACGCCAATCTCTGGTCGGTTCGGTCGTATTGCCGGTATTGATGAACAGATAGGGTTATTCAGTAATACCGTGCCTGTCCGTGTGACACTGCAACCTCACCTTAGTTTGAGTGAACAATTAAAAGCGCACCAAGCGATCCAGATCCAATTACTGGAGCACGATGAACTTGGCTTGGGTGAGATCCAGCAACTGGTGGGCGGAAAAACACTCTTTGATACTTTGCTGGTGGTCGAAAACTATCCAGATCATAGCCGTTGGTACCAGCAAGATTTTAGCGGCGCGAAATTAATGGCTATCCACAATCGTGGCTATACCCATTATCCATTAACCATTCTCGTCTTACCGGGAGAGCAACTGCATATCCTGTTTGAATATCGAGACCGAGTCGGCGTAGCAAAACAGATCGTACAACGATTTGAGCAAATGCTGGATGAGTTTATGGTGTCGAGTGATAAGCCTTTCGCTGAATGGGATCTGCGGTTAAGTGGCGAAATTGAATTGCAGCAACGCGTCAACCAGACCAAAACCGCCGTTGAACGCACGACACTGCGTGATTTGATGATCACGCAGCAACAACGTTCTCCACATCAGTTGGCTTTAATTGATAGTGAGCACCGTTTTACCTATCAAGCACTGGCTGAGCAGGTGGCCGCTATTGCCGATTTGCTGCTTCAGCAAGGTGTTAAGGCCGGGGATATTGTTGCTGTTGCCTTGCCACGCAGCGCAACCTTGAGCTTGGCGATCTACAGTATTATCGAATGTGGTGCGGCTTATTTACCGTTGGATGTTGGTTATCCGGATGAGCGCTTGGCCTACATGATCAATGATGCTAAGCCTGCGCTGATCATCACTTGCTCTTCATTCACCTCACGTTTTGAAGGTTTAGCGACACTATTGTTGTTGGATAAGTTACCAGCCCCCGTGCGCGCAGAGCGGCAGAACCGCGCAGATGGGCTTACCCCCTCAAATGCGGCCTACTTGCTTTACACTTCAGGTTCAACAGGTAACCCCAAAGGGGTGTTGGTTTCTCATCAAGCGATTGTCAACCGATTGAAGTGGATGCAGCACCAATATCCCTTGAGCTCTGAGGATGTGGTATTGCAAAAAACGCCGTGCAGTTTTGATGTCTCCGTGTGGGAGTTTTTCTGGCCCTTACTGGAAGGGGCGAGCTTAGTGATGGCTCCGGCTGAAGCGCATAAAGACCCTGAATGGTTATTGCAAATAATTGACGATTATCACGTGACCACGATGCACTTTGTACCCTCAATGCTGGCAGCTTTTATGGCCTCAATTGAAGCAACTCACCCAACGGGTTTCACCGTAGCACCAAGCCTCAAGCAAGTATTTTGCTCAGGTGAAGCGCTTGCGAAAGAGCTCTGCCATCAGTACGCACGTAGAATTAATGCACCGCTGCATAACTTGTACGGCCCGACGGAAGCGGCGGTTGACGTGACTTATTATCCAGCTTACGGCGAGGCATTAAACGCAAGCGTTGGCCGTAGTGCACCGATTGGTTTACCGGTATGGAACACCCAAGTTTATGTGCTCGATAGCTTTTTAAGAGCTGTACCAATCGGTGTGCCGGGCGAGCTCTATCTTGCTGGCGAGCAATTAGCCATCGGTTACTTTAATCGCAGTGCGTTAACGGCGGATCGGTTTATCGCCAATCCGTTTATTTGTGGCGAGCGAATGTACCGCACTGGTGATGTCGTACGTTGGTTAGCGTGTGGCTCGATTGAGTATTTAGGACGCAGTGATGATCAGATAAAAATTCGCGGGCAGCGTGTGGAACTGGGTGAAATTGAAAGCGCATTACAGGCACTTCCTGCAGTAAAACAAGCGGTGGTCTGTGCTCAGACGCTCTCTACTCATTCCGGTATGTTGGGCGCTGATGAACGGCAAATTATCGGTTACGTCATCGCGCATGATATGAGCGTAACGAATGGCGAGAAGCTACGCACTGAACTTTCCGAACATTTACCAGCCCATATGGTTCCGGCGGCTATCGTGTTACTGGATCACTATCCGCTTAGCGCCAACGGTAAGCTAGATAAAAAAGCATTACCGCGGCCAAATGACCTCGCAGTACGGGTAGGGCGCAAGGCTCATCCGGGCCTTGAAACACAATTGGTGACGCTATTTTCTCAAGTATTGGCTGTCGAAACACTGTTTGCTGATGATGATTTCTTTACGCTCGGCGGGCATTCACTGCTGGCGATGAAATTAGCGGCAGATATTCGAAGAGCGCTAAACCTACCTGTCACAGTTGGTCAAATCATGGTCAATCCTACGGTGGAGAAACTGGCGAGTTTGTTGCTGGATGACGATGCTTTTAACGACCCTACCTTAGCTGGTTTTGGCGAAGTGCTGCCTATCCGTGCCGGAAGTGGCCCAGCACTTTTTTGTGTCAACTCTGCTTCTGGCTTTGCTTGGCAATACACAGGGCTACCTAAATATCTGACAGGACATTATCCCATTTATGGTTTGCAATCACCTCGGCCCGGCGGAGCGATGGCGACCAGTGAAACGATGGAAGAAGTGTGTGATCGTTTATTACCCGTCTTAAGAGAGATACAGCCATTTGGACCTTACCATCTATTAGGCTATTCATTTGGCGGGATTGTGGCACAAAAATTGGCCGCGAAGCTTCAACAGCAGGGTGAAGAGGTGCACTTTTTAGGGTTATTGGATACCTATCCACCGGAGGGTCAGAACTGGGATGGCCCGATGGATGAAGAAGAGCAGTACGAAATTGAGCGTGAAAAAGAGCAGTTTCTGGCCATCAATGAGCTAACCGACATTGAATTAGATGAGCAACGTTTGGCGATGTTCAATGAGATTACCGCTAACTATGAAGATGCGGTACGTCTACTTGCACAGGCACAAACGTCTGATTATCAAGGTCCGGCCCACCTTTTTGTGGCGCAACGTACGGTGCCAGATGGTTATGATATTGATGCTCATTGGCAATCTTTTGTCGGCCAGTTGATTAAGCATCAGTTTGATTGTTCACATGAAGATATCTTGGCCCCAGAAAATGTACGCCAGATTGGCGAATGTTTAAATACGCTGTTGGAGTCGAAGGCTGCACTGAAAAAATAACAAAAACCACCATCGACGAAACCAGTGCGTATCAAGGCTGGTTTCGTCTTAATCTTCGCGATGTTTTGAAAGCATTACATTCTGGTTTGAATAGATAATAGTATGAATATAAAGAATATATTTTTAGATTTTAGCCTACTAAAAGACAACCCACATTTCCGAATGGTCTTTATGGCCCGCATGATGTCAGTGCTTGCTCTTGGCATGATGACGGTCGCAGTGCCGATACAGATACATCAAATGACCGGTTCGACCTTGCAGGTAGGTCTTATCATGGCATTGGATGGTATCGGGATGTTTGTTGGCCTGTTGCTTGGAGGCGTACTGGCCGATAAGTACGATCGCCGTCGATTGATTTTGTTCGCACGCGCGACCTGTGGCATTGGGTTTGCTGCATTAGCATTCAATAGCATAGTCGCGCAATCCTCCTTAGTGGCTCTCTATATACTCTCGGTGTGGGATGGTTTTTTTGGCGCTATGGGTATGACGGCCTTGATGGCTGCTTTACCGACCATTGTTGGGCGACAAAAATTACCTGAAGCTGCCGCATTGAGCATGCTAACGGTTCGATTAGGTATGGTTCTTTCGCCAGCGATTGGCGGCTTACTGATCACTGTCGGTGATGTCAGTTGGAACTATATTGCGGCTTCTGTTGGAACGCTTTGTACGCTGATCCCACTGTTTAGATTACCTTCGATGAAACCGCAACATCATTCGCCAGAGAATCCATTTCAATCACTGTATGAAGGTGTTCAATTTCTATTTTCAAACAAAGTGGTTGGTTGTGTGGTGCTGTTTGGCACACTCGAAACATTAGCAACCGCGATTAGAGTGATGTTCCCTGCGTTAGCTTTAGTCTCATTTCAGGGTACCGCCGCTAACGCAGGTGTGATGTATTCGGCCATTCCGTTGGGGGCGATGTGTGGCGCATTGACTTCAGGTTGGGTAAAACAGTCGCAAAAGCCAGGAATGGTCTTAATCTACGCGACGTTAGGTTCATTTTTAGCGATTGTGGCTATGGGGCTTGTGAATAATTTTTGGTGGTTTGCTCTCATCTTAGTTGGCTATGGTTATTTGGGTTCGGTCGCTTCTCTGATTCAATATTCGATCGTACAAGGACACACTCCAGATCACCTGTTAGGCCGCGTAAGTAGCTTATGGACGGCGCAAGATGTATCGGGAGACTCGATTGGAGCACTCGGTTTAGGGGCGTTGGGTAAAGTGCTAGCACCAACGATGTCGATCCTCACTTTTGGTTTGGGTGCAACGGGAATTGGTGCGTTGATGGTGATGGCATTTCGCTCATTACGCCAAGCGACTCTGTTTGATCCAGCGCTTATCGTTAGCACAAGCTCAGAACCTAACGTCTCCTCAGATGAGGTCACTTCCCAACCTGCGGCGCAAACGATGAATTAGCTATTCGTTTTGTGGTGGGCTCTTGTTGTGTTGCCGTGAGTCGAGAGCGACATGTTGCACATATAATTGAGAATTAATCTCATTAACAATTGATTTTTATGCGTAGACTGCTTTAGTATTAATGAAATGATAATTGTTACCATTTAGGTGGCAGTTGTCGACGAATACGAGCCTCTTATTTCTGAAGTCGTTATTGGCTTTAAGGCATCACGAACGAGAAAAGCTTCTTTTAACAAGGATTATATTTATGGCGATTCCCAAAATAGCCAGCTACTCCATTCCGTTGGCTGAAACATTTCCGAAAAATAAAGTTCACTGGCATGTCCAAGCGGATAGAGCGGTACTGCTCATTCACGATATGCAAAAGTACTTTATCAACTTTTTTGATCATTCTCAGGCACCCGTTCCTGAGTTATTAGCGAATATTTCAGAGCTGAAATCACTGGCTCGTCAGGCCAATATCCCCGTGGTGTACACAGCTCAACCCCCTAACCAAGACCCAGTAGAGAGAGCGCTACTGACTGATTTTTGGGGAACAGGGCTGACAAAAGATACTGAGATTGTGTCTGAGCTTTCACCTGAAGACGGGGATATCCAATACACCAAATGGCGTTATAGCGCGTTTAAGAAAACGCCGCTGCTGGAGTGGATGAAAGAGACACAGCGTGACCAGTTGATCATTGTGGGTGTCTATGCACATATAGGTATCTTATCTACGGCGTTAGATGCCTTTATGTTGGATATACAGCCTTTTGTGGTCGGTGATGCTGTGGCTGATTTCTCTTTGGAAGATCATCATCATACGTTGAAATACATCACGGAGCGTGTTGGTTGCGTGACTTCGCTTGAGGCATTAAAACCACAAATGATCCACAGTCAAGAAACCAGATTATTGAGCCTTGAACAGATGCGTCAGCAAGTGGCTGAGCTATTGGATCTCGATTTAGATGAAGTGGATGTAGATGAGAAGCTCACTTTTCTTGGCTTAGATTCTATCCGCGCGGTTACCTTATTTGAATCATGGCGCAAGATGGGCATAGAGTGCGCCTTTTCAGAGATGATTAAATATTCAACTTTAAGAGAGTGGTGGCATGTGATGGAGCCTAGTGTTGTTGCTCAGTCGTTACATCAAGTAACGGACACGCGTTCTACTGAAGAGCAACCAGTTTGAGTATACTGGACCACTAGAATAGGGAAAGAGAACGCATCGCCCAGCAAAAGCCGATATCGACGATATCGGCTTTTTCATCTTTAAGTTATTTGAGCGCCTGTGTTGCCATGATTAGTGAGAGTATTGCGTTCTTAACCATTTCTTGTTGACTTTGCCCACGGGGGTTTTAGGTAATTCATCGACGAAATGGATGTGATCAGGGATCTTAAATTCTGCTAATCCTTGAGCGTGTAAAAATCGTTTGAGAGTAATGGGTTTGAGCGTTTTACCGTTATCTGGAACGACAATGGCGCAACTGCGTTCACCAAGAAACTCATCAGCAATAGCAACCAAAGCCACATCATGAACATCCTGATGTTGAAGTAGCAGGTTTTCAACCTCTTCGGCTGCGATTTTTTCACCACCACGATTGATCTGATCTTTCTCTCGTCCCGTGACGATAATATTGCCTTCAGCCGTCCTACGCACTCTGTCACCTGTGATATAGAAGCCTTGGTCGGTGAATGAGCGTTGGTTATGTTCTGGAGCTTGGTAATAACCTCGAATCGTATAAGGGCCTCTGGTCATGAGTAAGCCTTCCTCACCCACCGCAGCGGGCTCACCCTCATCGTTGATTATCATCACTTCATCATCAGTTGAAATTGGGCGTCCTTGAGTAGTAACAATCACGCTGAGTGGGTCATCAAGTCGTGTGTAATTAACCAACCCTTCAGCCATTCCAAACACTTGCTGTAATTGACAGTGAAGAGTCGTCGGTAAGCGCATTGCTGCGGCCTCACTAAACTTCGCTCCGCCGACTTGTACCAGAGTGAGGCTCGCGATGTTTTCTGTAGCGGACTCGGCGTATTTCATCCACAGTAGCGCTAACGGCGGCACTAGTGCTGCAACAGTAATGTGGTGCTTCTCAATTAAACGGAAAGCGGTGTGCGGTGTGGTATCGGAAGCGAGCACGACACAACCGCCAGCGTAAAAGACGCCCAATGCGCCGGGCGAGCTGAGTGGAAAGTTATGCGCAACGGGAAGAACACACAAATACCTCGTTTGTGGACCAAACTGACAAATTTTAATGCTACCAAGTACGCTATAAGCGTAGTCATTGTGCGTACGAGGGATCAATTTGGGAGTGCCAGTTGTTCCGCCGGAAAGCTGGAAAAAAGCCACTTGATCAGCAAAGACTGAATGAGTAACAGGATCGTCTCCCACGCAGTGGTAAAGCGTATCTAATTCCTGAATTTGCTCGTGTGAGGATTGACCGCAAACAATGGTATGCAAGAGAGAAGGGCAACTACTTCGTAGTTTCTGCGCGGTTTGCTGCGCGTCAAAGCCCACGATATCGTCTGAAAAAATATAGGCTTTGGCGTGAGTATGTTGGCAAAAATAGCTCAGCTCTAGATAGCGGTGTGCTGGCAGAGCTAGAACCGGTTTAATGCCTCGCATGGTCAAGGCAAAAAAGCAGAGATAGAATTCAGCACGATTGGCCATTTGTAGTACGACATTATCACCCCGCTGCAAACCTAGGGAGCTCAAGCCAGCCGCAAGGCTTATCATTTTCTGATATAAATTTTGATAGCTGTACTGGCCGAAATCATCAATCAGTGCGATGGCGTCAGGGCTTTTTTTGACGGAATCACTGAAATAATCAAATAAGGTTCTTTGTTGCCAGTAGCCTTGTTCACGATAGCGCTGGCTGAATTGCTCAGGCCAAGGGGTAAAATCGGTCGGGTTAAGATTATTCATGACCACTCCTTAGGCGGTAAGTAATTCATCAATTTCAATACCAGCGGCTTTCAAAATGGTGCTCATTTTTGCCCCTGTTTCATCGAGTTCACTCTGCGGTGAGGATTCATTCACTATGCCAGCTCCAGCGAACACGCTCATCTCGTTTTGGCTCACTTCAGCGCAGCGTATCGTGACAACCCACTCGCCATTTCCCCGAGCGTCGCACCAACCGATCATGCCAGTGAAGTAGCCGCGGTCGAAAGTTTCGATCTGCTTAATCGCTTGGTAAGCCGATAATCTTGGATAACCACACACTGCGGGTGTTGGGTGTAACTCTGCTGCAATGCGTAGCGAGTTAATCATCGGATCATCGGCTTGTCCTTCAAGCACTGTTGATAAATGCAGCATCGTTTCGGTTTCAATCACTGATGGAACCATAGGGGTAAATAAGTTATGGCAGTAGCGGCTGAGTACTTTCTCGACTTCCTCGACGACGAAGGCATGTTCATTCAGATCTTTTTGCGTATCAAGTAATGAAGCGGAGCGCTGTTGGTTTTGCACCGCGTTGTTTGATTTAGGCCGCGAGCCCGCTAGGGGGTTAGAAACGATAAACCCGCCTTTCTTCGCCAACAACAACTCGGGACTGGCTCCCATTAACTTGGCGTTAGGGCCAATTTCAGTAGAAAAAGTGTAGCCATTGCGATTGATGGACAACAGATTACGCAATAAACGAGTTTGATCGATGTGTTGCGGAGTCGAGAGTTTCACTAAACGTGATAGCACCACTTTTGATAGTTCGGTGGTATTAAACAGCTCAAGTAAGGTTGTGACTCCTTGTTTGTAGTCGTTGCCTGTTGGCGGTGAAACAATGGTCGCTTTGTGGCTCTGCTGCCCTTCTTTTTCACTGGCACGTGGGCTACCAGAAACATAAAGCTTTTCTGGAATAAAGAAACGCGTCGCCGTCTCTTCATTAAAAGGAATCGTCGCAAATAAAATAGGATTGTCGTACTCATCTGTTTTTGCTGCTTCTAGCATCTTTGTTGCTTGATCCGCCAGCTTACAGAATGGGATCGCTTGATTGAACTGATGAGCAATTCCCACGCCAAGCATGGTGTTGTGAGGCGAAGCAAAAAAGAAGGGAGATTCTTTTAAGTGCTCATCCAATAGCTGATTAGCCATTTTTGAAAACCCAATAACTTCACGTTTCATCACCAAAACTCCATTAATAACGTGTTACGCCTAATTGCTTATTATTTTACAAACCACTAAAGTACGCAGATTATATATGATAATAATTATCAATAACAAATGATAATTAATGTTATTAACTAAGGCTGAGATTCAGTTATGGCTATGGTTTAGTGTGGATTTAACGGAGTAAAGTTAGGAAAATGATGAAATTAGACGAAACGGTTTTATTGACTGGAGCCGGGCAGGGGATTGGTTATGCCGTATTGGAATCTTTATTGGCGAGCGGTTATCGAGTTGTAGCGACGGATAGAAATCACCACCAATTAACTCAGCAATTAGCGAGTTTGAACGCGTGCTATACCGAGCAGCTTCATTGCTATGAGCTTGATTTACAGCATCATGACGACGTCAAAAAAAGGGTACAAGAACTGAATGAGCGCTATCAGTTTGCTCATTTCATCAGTTGCGCGGGCATATTGCACCTTGGTTCAATAACCGAATTATCGATGTCAGAGATCAAAGCGATGTTTGATGTCAATACGTTTGGCACCTTAGCCGCTTTGCAAGGGGTAGCGATAGGAATGAAAGCGCGCCAGCGTGGCAATGTTATTGTGATTGGCTCTAATTCAGCGAATACGCCTCGGCTCAATATTGGAGCATATGCGGCATCTAAATCGGCTTTGCATATGTTGGTCAAGTGCGCAGCTCTTGAGCTTGCAAACGATGGAATTCGATGCAATATCGTTAGCCCAGGCTCAACACGCACCGAAATGCAAACGCAGTTATGGAACAGCGAATATGGTGAAAGAGAAGTGATAAAAGGTAATCTTGAACAGTACCGTTTGGGGATACCCCTTGGCAAAATGGCGGAGCCCGAAGACATTGCTGGGGTTGTTATGTTTTTGATGTCGAATGCAGCAAGTCAAATCACCATGCATGATTTGAGAGTGGATGGCGGCGCTACGCTCGATAATTAGGTGAAGGCCACTGACGATAGGCAAGGTGAAGCAAACGGGAGCTTCACCTTAGTGGTCGTTTACACTGGAGCGTGACAATATTGCTGCTGTTGAAGTGTTGCAACCGCATCATCGAGCGTATTTAAAAAGCACATTGTATCCTCCCAACTTAAGCACTCATCAGTGATGGATTGGCCGTAGCAGAGCGGACCTTTATTCAAAGCTTGGTTACCGCCTTGCAAAAAGCTTTCGCACATTACCCCCGCAATGCGGCGCTCTCCAGACAGCAGTTGCTGGGCAATGTTATTTATTACATCCAATTGATTCTTAGCGATTTTTCCGCTATTGCCGTGGCTGCAGTCAATTACTAGCCTACTGCTGAGCTGGCTATGGTGTAATTGATAAGCCGCACTTTTAACACTGTGACTTGCATAGTTTGGCGTGACACCACCACGTAAAATGATATGGCAATATGGATTACCTTGAGTTTGCACCGCAACCGGTTGTCCATTCTCACCCGCCATAATCAACAGATGTGAATCGTTAGCGGCATGAATCGCATCGATTGCAATGGTCGTATTGCCGTCAGTACCATTTTTAAAACCAATAGGGCAGTGCAATGCCGAAGCGAGTTGGCGATGCGGTTGTGATTCAGTGGTTCTTGCGCCAACCGCACCCCAACAAATAAGGTCCGCGATATACGGTGCGATATGCGTATCTAAAAACTCAGTTGCTGTTGGTACACCCAGCGCTAAGACTGACTTGAGTAATTCACGGCTAGAGCTGAGCCCTTTGAGTAGGTTAAATTGACCGTTGAGATCAGGGTCAACCATGTATCCTTTCCAGCCTGTCCGCGTTCTCGGTTTTTCAAAATAAGTTCTCATCACCAACTTGAGAGTGCTGCTGAACTGTTTTTGTGCCTTTGCGAGTCGTTGTGCATAGTCAATTGCAGCCTCAGGGTCGTGGATTGAACATGGCCCAATAATCACCAACATCCTTGAGTCACGACCCGACAAGATATTTTGAATGTCTTGGCGGTGTTGGTGAACGGCCATTGATCGTTGATTATCAGTTTCTGATGATTGGTCTAGAAGGTAGAGATTAGGTAAAGGAGTGATTGATGAAGCGTTCATCACATTATGTAGAGATTTCATGGGCACTATCCGCATAAACATTACGACGTAATGATAATTATTATCATTAATTATTTTCGATAGTGTGAAACATTTGTACAATTGTCAATATGTAAACAGATTTAAATCAAAATGGGGGAACGCGTTTAAAATGAGCTGTTAGTAGTGATCAATCACTATTACGTTTGTGATGATTGTGCTTTTTGGTCTCCTGCCGCAGATCAATACATTAATGCCCACGGTGATTGGTGAGTGTTTGGGGTTACCAATAGAAGATTTTTACCATGGTCGTTTAGTTCAAGAGTACAAGCTGCTCTCATGCTCATATCAAAGGTCTAGATAGTTAGCCAGGCTCAAGAGCATGTTGTAAAGGCTATAAAGTTAGTTTACCCCGATTGATATAATTGTTCGCTAGAGCACAAGTCAATTTATCGATGAGATTTCCTTGAAACAGATTCATCACCTTAGAGGTAAGTGCTAGCAGTATCACGAAGAGAGAAATAGGCGTTTTTAGAACGGTTCTTTTGTGCTCAGACATCTACTTATTAGCCATGAAAATCGCTTAATTTCAATGGTGTTGTAATTTATATGTCTAGGAGAAAATATGTACAAATTCAAACTCTCACTGGTAACCATACTCATTCTTTCATCGTGTTCTGCTTATGCAAATGAGCAAATTAAGAACGGCAAATTTAACGGGAATATAGATGGTTGGTGGAATGCTGGTGCAGATGTAAAAATCAAAAATGGCGAAGCATGTCTTGAGATTAGAAGTCCAGGAGAGAACCCTTGGAATGTGATTTTAGGACAGGGCGGGATTGGGTTGGCAAACAAAGCAGATTATGAAGTTTCATTTGATGCTTATGCAACCGTTGATACTCAAATGAGAACGCTTATTCAGCATGAAGGTCCTCCTTATACCAACTATTTTGTGGATGATACAAAAGTCTCACTGAAGAAGAAGAGCTATAAGTTTAAGTTCAGCCATGATGTTGAAAGCGATGCTAAAACTGAGTTCCAGTTTCAAATGGGCGCCCAGAAAAAGGGAACCGTATGCGTTAGCAATGTTTCAGTCGTCGGTGAGAAATACATTGAAGAGCTGAAGATAAATTCTGTTCGTGCTAACCAAGTCGGTTACCTTCCTCAAGCAGATAAGTTTGTGTTTGTCGCGAATGAATCTAAAGAGCCATTAAAGTGGGTGCTAACAAACAACAGCAATATCAATGTCGATTTAGGTAAAACGGAAGCCTTTGGTCTTAATAAGGCATCAGGCGAGTTTATTCACCGTATTGACCTATCGAACTACAGATCAGATATGAGTGGCTTGAAAGTAAAAGTCGGTGAAGACGAGAGCTTGCCATTTAGCATTAGCAAAGATATTTACAATCAGTTGAAGTACGATGCATTGTCTTACTTCTACCAAAACCGTAGTGGTATTGAGATTGATAAGGCTCTGGTACAGCGTGACGATCTAGCGCGTCCCGGCGGTCATATAAGCGATGTGGTTACCTGTTTTAATAAGACGGACAGCTGGGGTAATAAGTGGCCAGGTTGTGATTTTTCTGTCGATGTAACCGGCGGTTGGTATGACGCTGGCGACCATGGTAAGTATACGGTTAACAGCGGTATCTCGACTTGGACTCTTTTGAACCTGTTTGAAAGAGGTAAATGGCTAGATAACGCACCAATTCCTTTTGCAGAAGGGAAAGTGAAAATTCCAGAAGCTGGAAATGGCGTTAATCCTTTGTTGTCAGAGGCTCGTTGGAATATCGAATTTATATTGGCAATGCAGATCTATAGTGACCAACCTGTAGCGGTTCCTGTTGGTGACCAGTCTGAAGACAAAACACTTAAACTGACTAAGATTGACGCAAAAGGGATGGCTTTCCATAAAGTTGCTGATGAAGCTTGGACAGGTATGCCACTGCCACCTCATATGGACACCCAGAAGCGATATGTGGGTTATCCAACCACTGCGGCTACGTTGAACTTGTCAGCAATTGGTGCTCAATGTGCGCGAATTTGGAAAGAGATTGATCCTGCGTTCTCAAAAAACTGTTTGAATGCGGCGCAAGAGGCTTGGGAAGCCGCGAGCAAAAATCCTAATATTCTTGCCTATGATAACTTCACAGGGTCGGGCCCATATGATGATAAAGAGCTTTCAGACGAGTTCTACTGGGCTGCAAGTGAACTGTATATCACCACAGGTGACAGCAAGTACCTTAAAGCACTGAAAGCTTCTCCTCATTATCTAGAGACACCAAAAGGCAACATTGAAGCTGATGGTGAAATGTTCTGGGGGTATACAGCGCCTCTAGCAACAATAAGCTTGGCTGTTGTGCCTAATGGATTGGGTGAGGATCAAATTAAAGCTGCAAGGAAAAACTTAATCGCAACCTCTGATAACTTTGTGGGCCAGATTAATAACGAGGGTTATCATATTCCTTACACGGTAGAAGAGTATCCATGGGGATCGAACTCGAGTTTTGTAAATAGAGCTATCTTCTTAATCTATGCGAATGACTTCACCGGCGATATTAAGTATATAAAAGCGGCTGCAAATGCGATGGATTACTTACTAGGCGCGAACCCAATGAACCTGTCTTATATTACAGGTTACGGCACCAATGCGGCTAAAAGTCCACATCACCGTTTTTGGGCACATGCTGCGGATGAAAAGTCACCAGCTCCAGCACCTGGCGCACTAGTGGGTGGACCCAACTCCGTGAGTTACAGTGATCCAGTCGCTGCGACATTGAAGGGGCAGTGTGTTGGCCAAACCTGTTATAGAGATAACATTAATGCATGGTCGTTTAATGAGATCACGATTAATTGGAATGCTCCTCTCGTTTGGGTTTCTTCTGCTTTGGATGAAGGGCAATTATATTGATTAACGGGTCACTTTTTTGGTTTGGGGAAAATATTTATGTACCTAAACTTCTAAGCCAGTACGAGTCAGGAAAAGACGTTAAGAGAATGCAATTCCTTGAAATAGCTAGATTTAGATACAAAAAAAGACGTCCTAGGACGTCTTTTTTCTTGAATTTGGCTCCCCCTGCAAGACTTGAACTTGCGACATACGGATTAACAGTCCGCCGTTCTACCGACTGAACTAAGGGGGAATTGCTTTGAGCGGTGCGAATGGTAGCGAGTGGGGTGTTCAGTGTCAACCTTTCCAGCCGAAGAAAAAGTAAAAATATTTCCCTGAAAATACTTTACTTTTCTGTACCCCTTATCGGCATTAGGCTAGGTTTAGTTATCCACCAAAATTGTGGATAAGTGTGTTGACGAATCCTGAGCAATTCGTTTCATCAATGAATGTTGAGTTATTACTCTACTCATTTGTTGAGTTTATTTTTTATATAACACTATGTTTTTTATTTTATTTTTTGATTTATCAACTGAAATTATCAATAAGAAATGAAAATGAATGGCGATGAGAAAAAGGGAGTCATTTTGAAATTTTGGGGAAAACAAGTGGATTATTTTTGAAAGTTAGGAGTGGTTTTTTACGAATCAGGCCGAAGATGGTAGCAAACGTATGGAGAAGAAACTAGCATTTTTTCAAAACAGGGGTGATTTACGACGCAACTATTTTGAACAATTACTTGCAACAAAACATGGCTAACAGCGAGAATGCCTATTCAGTTATAGAGGACAACGTCATTATGAGCAAACCGTTTGAATTT